>NZ_JBYSZM010000001.1:0-287973 GCF_058787155.1 Sphingobium sp. FW305-3-2-15-F-TSA7
CCGGGTGGGTGAGCCGATGGATGCGGTGGTCGAACTGCTGCGCGAAACCGGCCGGTTGCTTTTCCTGCGCGGGCTGATCGTCCAGGGCGATCACAAGGTGGCAAGCTTCTCCGGCACGATCCGCAAACCCACCCGTAAATCGGACGCATAGTGAGCAACGTTCTCGACCGTTACGAGGCGCTGGTCGCCGCTGGCGAACTTCGCCCCGACCGTGAGCAGCGCCGCGCCGCCGAGCGGCTGAACGCGTTGCAGCAGGCGCTGGAGGCAACGCCCAAGCGCGGCAGCGTGCTGTGGCGGCTGGCGGGCAAGGCGCCGGAGCCGCCGCGCGGCGTCTATCTGTGGGGCGGGGTCGGGCGCGGCAAGTCGATGCTGATGGACCTGTTCCACGATTGCCTGCGCATCCAGCGCAAGCGGCGCGTGCATTTCCACGAATTCATGCTCGAGGTCCATGCCCGGCTGCGCGTCGAGCGGCAGAAGGAAGCGGGCGATCCGATCATCCCCGTCGCCGAGGCGCTGGTCGGCGAAGCACGCCTGCTCGCCTTCGACGAACTGGTCGTGAACAACAGCGCCGATGCGATGATCATGTCGCGGCTGTTCACCGCGATGATGGCGCGCGGGCTGACCGTGGTCGCGACGTCGAACCGCGCGCCGAAGGATCTGTACAAGGACGGGCTCAATCGCGAGCATTTCCTGCCCTTCATCGCGCTGATCGAACGCGAGCTCGACGTTCTCCCGCTCAACGGCCCGGTCGATTACCGGCTGGAGCGGCTGACCGGCGTCGATACCTGGCATACGCCGCTCGGCCAGCCGGCGACCGACGCGTTGCGCGAGGCATTTTTCCGCCTGACCGACTATCCACCCGAGGACAGCGCGCATGTGCCGTCGGAGGAGCTGCCGATTCCGGGCGGCCGCAGCATGCACGTGCCCAAGAGCCTGAAGGGTGTTGCGGTCTTCTCGTTCAAGCGGCTCTGCGCCGAGGCGCGGGGCGCCGCAGACTATCTCGCGATCGCGCGCCGCTATCACACCGTCATCATCGTCGGCATTCCCAGGCTCGGGCCGGAGAACCGCAACGAGGCGGCCCGCTTCGTCACGCTGATCGACGCGCTCTACGAACATAAGGTGAAGCTGCTCGCCAGCGCCGCGGCCGAGCCGCAGCATCTCTACGAGCAGGGTGACGGCGCTTTCGAGTTCGAGCGTACGGTGAGCCGGCTGATGGAAATGCAGTCCGACGACTATCTTGCGCTGGGGCACGGCCAGGACTGATACCGGATCTCGATGAGTTCGGCTCATCGAGATCCGGTATCAGCCCGCGCGGCGCTTGAGCGAACCGATCGAGGATGCGCCAGCATCTTCGAGATCGCATATGATTCCACCTGCCTCGTGATTCTTTGGTCGCGCAGAGTTGGGCAAGGATCGATTTTTCGTCTTTGGCGTTCATGTCGATCAAGGCGGGTGCGTTGATCGTGTCGGTCGATCGCCGCTTCGGCATCCTTATTGCGACTAATAATTAGTTGCAAAGATTTCCGGAAGCCATGCGCTCTTCCTAGGTTGCCCTCCCGATCCAATGCGCCTAAGCGAGCGCCAATCTTGGATGGGCGGGGCCCGAGTCATGGCCTTTTTCCGCCCCGGCGAGGGAGAAAAGACTGCATGGCCCGTAAGAAAATCGCGCTGATTGGCGCTGGCAATATCGGGGGCTCGCTCGCGCACCTCGCGGCGATCAAGGAATTGGGCGACATCGTCCTGTTCGACGTGGTGGAGGGCGTGCCGCAGGGCAAGGCGCTCGACCTCAGCCAATGTGGCCCGGTCGAGGGCTTCGATGCGAAGATCATCGGCACCAACGATTATGCCGACATTGCGGGCGCGGACGTGATCATCGTCACCGCTGGCGTCGCCCGCAAGCCGGGGATGAGCCGCGACGACCTGCTCGGCATCAACCTGAAGGTGATGAAGGCGGTCGGCGAGGGCATCAAGAACAATGCGCCCGACGCGTTCGTCATCTGCATCACCAACCCGCTCGACGCGATGGTCTGGGCGCTGCGCGAATTCTCCGGCCTGCCGCATCACATGGTCGTCGGCATGGCGGGCGTGCTCGACAGCGCGCGTTTCAGCCACTTCCTGGCTGACGAATTCCAGGTCTCGGTGCGCGACGTGAACACATTCGTGCTCGGCGGCCACGGCGACACCATGGTGCCCGTCGTGCAGTATTCGACGGTTGCCGGCATCCCGGTTCCCGACCTGATCGAGCAGGGCCGCTCGACCAAGGAGCGCATCGACGCGATCGTGCAGCGCACGCGCAGCGGCGGTGGCGAGATCGTCGCGCTGCTCAAGACCGGTTCGGCCTATTATGCACCCGCGACCAGCGGCATCGCGATGGCCGAAGCCTATCTCAACGACCAGAAGCGCCTGCTGCCCTGCGCCGCCCATGTCGACGGCAAATATGGGCTCGACGGCCTGTATGTCGGCGTGCCGGTGATCATCGGTGCCGGCGGCGTCGAGCAGATCGTCGAGATCAAGCTGGACGACGAGGCCAAGAGCAATCTTCAGGTCTCGGTCGATGCGGTCAAGGAACTGCTCGATGCCTGCAAGGCGATCGACGAGAGCCTGAAATAATCGCGGTCGTCCCCGCTCCAGTGGGGATCCGGACGATCAATCACGAATAATCTGGATCCCTGCGGCCGCGGGGATGACACAAGGAAAGCAGACGCGATGTCCATCCTCGTCGACAAGAATACCAAGGTCATCACCCAGGGGATGACCGGTGCCACCGGCACTTTCCATACCGAGCAGGCGCTGGCCTATGGCACGCAGATGGTCGGCGGCGTCACGCCGGGCAAGGGCGGGACCACGCATATCGGCCTGCCCATGTTCGACACGGTGGCCGAGGCCGTCGAGAAGACCGGCGCGACCGCATCGTGCATCTATGTGCCGCCGCCATTCGCGGCCGACTCGATCCTGGAAGCGATCGACGCGGAGGTGCCGCTGATCGTCGCGATCACCGAGGGCATTCCGGTGCTCGACATGGTCAAGGTGAAGCGCGCTCTGTCGGGTTCCAAGTCGCGGCTGATCGGCCCCAACTGCCCCGGCGTGCTGACCCCCAACCAGTGCAAGATCGGCATCATGCCCGGCAGCATCTTCAAACAGGGTTCGGTGGGCGTTGTTTCGCGCTCGGGCACGCTTACCTATGAAGCTGTGTTCCAGACCAGCCAGCAGGGCCTCGGCCAGACCACCGCGGTCGGTATCGGCGGCGATCCCGTCAACGGCACGAACTTCATCGACGTGCTCGAGCTGTTCCTCGCCGACGACGCGACCGAGTCGATCATCATGATCGGTGAGATTGGCGGCGACGCCGAGGAGAAGGCGGCGCAGTTCATCAAGGATGAAGCGAAGCGCGGCCGCAAGAAGCCGATGGTCGGCTTCATCGCGGGCCGCACGGCGCCTCCGGGCCGCCGCATGGGCCATGCCGGCGCGATCGTGTCGGGCGGCCAGGGCGGCGCCGAGGACAAGATCGCGGCGATGGAGGAAGCGGGCATCCGCGTTTCTCCCAGCCCGTCGGAGCTCGGCGTCACGCTCGTCGAGCTGCTCAAGGCCTGAACGCGCATATCGATCGTCCGCCCCGGATGGGCGGCCGATCATCGAGGACGGTGACATGGGTTATGAAGGCCAGGATTTCGACGATATCGCGGGCGTGAGTCCGGGGTTCGTGGAAGGGCTGTACCGGGTTTATCAGGCGACGCCCGACAAGGTGGAGCCTGCCTGGCGCACCTGGTTCGAGGGTCTGGAGGCGACGACCTCCGGCCCAAGCTGGGCGCGCGCCAACTGGCCCCTGTCCGAAACCGACGCGCTGACCGCGGCGCTCGATCCCATGCAGATGGCGGTCGAGCCCAAGGCCGCCAAGCCGACGCCGGCCGCGGCGGCCGCCGCACCGATCTCGTCGGACGTCATCGCTGCTGCTGCGGGCGATGCGATCCGCGCGCAGATGCTGATCCGCACCTATCGGGTGCGCGGTCACCTTGCCGCCAATCTCGATCCGCTCGGGCTGACCCAGCGCGAGCTGCCGGCCGACCTGACGCCGGAATATCACGGCTTTTCCGGCGCCGATCTCGATCGGCCGGTCTATCTGGGCGGTACGCTGGGGCTGGAAAAGGCGACGATCCGCGAGGTCGTCGAGATATTGCGCGCCAATTATTGCGGCAATGTCGGCCTGGAATATATGCACATCTCGGATGTGGACGAGCGCCGCTTCCTCCAGGAACGGATGGAAGGCAAGGACAAGGTCATCCAGTTCACCCCCGAGGGCAAGAAGGCGATCCTCGCCAAGGTGATCCAGGGCGAGCAGTACGAGAAATTCCTGGGCCGCAAATATGTCGGCACCAAGCGTTTCGGCCTGGACGGCGGCGAATCGATGATCCCGGCGCTCGAGGCGGTGATCAAATATGGCGGCCAGTTCGGCGTGCGCGAGATCGTCTATGGCATGGCGCATCGCGGCCGGCTGAACGTGCTCGCCAATGTGATGGCCAAGCCGTTCCGCGTCATCTTCCACGAATTTTCGGGCGGTTCGGCCAATCCCGAGGATGTCGGCGGCTCGGGCGACGTCAAATATCACCTCGGCACCTCCACCGATCGCGAGTTCGACGGAATCAGCGTGCATATGTCGCTGGTGCCCAATCCCTCGCATCTCGAGACCGTCGATCCGATCGTGCTCGGCAAGGCGCGCGCGACGCTCGCCATCCGTGACGATCTGGAGGAAATGGACCAGGTCCTGCCCGTCCTCATCCATGGCGATGCCGCCTTTGCCGGCCAGGGCATCGTCTGGGAGACGCTCGGTTTCCAGGGCATTCGCGGCTACGCCAGCGGCGGCTGCATCCATTTCATCATCAACAACCAGATCGGCTTCACCACCAGCCCGCAATTCGCGCGCAACTCGCCCTATCCGAGCGATGTGGCGAAGGGTGTCCAGGCGCCGATCTTCCACGTCAATGGCGACGATCCCGAAGCGGTCACCTTCGCGTGCAAGATGGCGATCGAATATCGCCAGAAGTTCGATCGCGACGTCGTCATCGACATGTGGTGCTATCGCCGCTTCGGCCACAATGAAGGCGACGAGCCCAGCTTCACCCAGCCGCTGATGTACGCGAAGATCCGCCAGCATCCGGCGGTGAGCGCCATTTACGGCGAGCGGCTGGTCAGCGAGGGCGTGATCGACGGCGCCTGGGCCGAACAGTCCAGCCAGTCCTTCGTCGACTTGCTCGAGGAAGAGTTCGAGACGGCCAAGGGCTACAAGCCGAACAAGGCCGACTGGTTCGCCGGCCGCTGGTCGGGGCTCAACAAGCCCGCCGATTCCGAAACCGCGCGTCGCGCGGTGGAATCGGGCATCGAAAAGAAGCTGTTCGACAGTCTCGGCCGCACGCTGACCGACGTTCCCGACGATCTCGTCATCCACAAGACGCTGGGCCGCATCCTCGATGCCAAGCGCGAGATGTTCAAGACGGGCCAGGGCTTCGACTGGGCGACCGGCGAGGCGCTTGCCTATGGCTCGCTGGTTTCCGAAGGCTTCGGGGTGCGCCTGTCGGGTCAGGATTCGGGGCGCGGCACCTTCAGCCAGCGCCATGCCGTCTGGGTCGATCAGACCAACGAGCGCAAATATGTGCCGCTCGGCACCGTGCCGCATGGCCGCTTCGAAGTGCTCGACAGCCCATTGTCCGAATATGGCGTGCTCGGTTTCGAATATGGCTATGCCATGGCCGATCCGAAGACGCTGGTGCTGTGGGAAGCGCAGTTCGGCGATTTCGCCAATGGTGCGCAGATCGTGATCGATCAGTATATTGCGGCGGGCGAAGCCAAATGGCTGCGTGCCAACGGCCTCGTCATGCTGCTGCCGCACGGTTATGAAGGGCAGGGCCCTGAGCACAGCTCGGCGCGCCTGGAGCGCTATCTCCAGCTCTGCGCCCAGGACAATATCCAGGTCTGCAACATCACCACCCCGGCCAATTATTTCCACGTGCTGCGCCGGCAGATGCTGCGTCCGTTCCGCAAGCCGCTGATCATCATGACGCCCAAGTCGCTGCTTCGCCACAAGATGGCGGTGTCGACGGCGGACGAGTTCATGGGTGATTCGCATTTCATGCGGATCAAATCCGACCCCAGCCCGCCCAAGGACGCCGATGTGAAGCGCCTTGTGCTCTGTTCGGGCAAGGTCGCCTATGATCTGATCGAGGCGCGCGACGCAGCGGGCGACGAGAATACGGCGATCGTCCGGATCGAGCAGCTCTATCCCTTCCCGGGGGAGCCGCTGACCGCCCGGTTCAAGCGCATGACCAATCTCGACGAGGTGGTCTGGTGCCAGGAGGAGCCGAAGAACAACGGCGCCTGGTCGTTTGTCGAACCGTTGATCGAACAGTCGCTGGCCGATGCCGGCATCAAACCGAAACGGGCGCGCTATGCGGGGCGCTCGGCGTCCGCATCGCCCGCCACCGGCCTCGCCAAGCGGCATGTGGCTGAACAGGGCGCGCTGGTCGCCGATGCGCTCGGCCACAGCGTCCGCCAGGAAATCCGGCGCCAGAAAAAGGGTTGAACTGAATCATGGCCACCGAAGTCAAAGTCCCGACGCTGGGCGAATCGATCACCGAGGCGACGATCGGCGAATGGCTCAAGCAGCCCGGCGATCCCGTGAAGGCCGACGAGCCGATTGCGAGCCTCGAAACCGACAAGGTCGCGATCGAGGTGCCCGCTCCCGTTTCCGGCGTGATGGGCGCGCATCTCGCCAAGCCCGGTGACACCGTCAATGTCGGCGCGACGATCGCGATGATCGAAGCCGGCGGTGCCGCGGCGAGCGCGCCGGCGGCGAAGGCCGAGCCCGCAAAGGCCGAGGCGGCTGCCCCTGCGCCCGCGCAGCAGGCGCCGGCCGTGTCTGCCGGCGAGGAACCGGTGATGACGCTGTCGCCCGCCGTACGCCGGCTGGTGCTCGAACATGGCCTCGACCCGTCGTCGATCCGGGGCAGCGGCAAGGATGGCCGGCTGACCAAGGAAGACGTGCTTGCCGCCGCCAGCGCGGCCAAGGATGCGCCCGCAGCGGCCGCCGCCGCTCCGGCGCCGGCCCCGACCGCCGCGCTTCCCGAGATTGGCGGCCGCAAGGAAGAGCGGGTCCGCATGACGCGCCTGCGCCAGACGATCGCGCACCGGCTGAAGGAAGCGCAGAACACGGCGGCGATCCTCACCACCTTCAACGATGTCGACATGACCGCGGTCATGGAGGCGCGTGCGAAGTACAAGGATCTGTTCGAGAAGAAGCACGGCGTCCGCCTGGGTTTCATGGGCTTTTTCGTGAAGGCCGCGTGCCAGGCGCTCAAGGATGTGCCGGCGGTCAATGCCTCGGTCGAGGGCGACGAGATCGTCTATCGCGATTATGCCGATGTCTCGGTCGCGGTGTCCGCGCCCAACGGCCTTGTCGTTCCCGTCATCCGCGACGCGAACACGCTGAGCGTGGCGGAGATCGAGCGGACGATCGGCGATTTCGGCAAGCGTGCCAAGGACGGCACGCTGAAGCTCGAGGAAATGAAGGGCGGCACCTTCACCATTTCCAATGGCGGCGTGTTCGGATCGCTGATGTCGACGCCGATCATCAACCCGCCCCAGTCGGGCGTGCTCGGTCTGCACCGGATCGAGGATCGCCCCGTGGTGCGCGACGGCCAGATCGTCATCCGTCCGATGATGTATCTCGCGCTGAGCTATGACCACCGCATCGTCGACGGACGTGAAGCCGTCACTTTCCTCGTCGCGATCAAGAATGCGATCGAGGATCCGACCCGGTTGCTGATCGATCTCTAGAGCGGCCGATGAAATCGACCGCTCCAGGCTGTTGTTTGACCGCGATTGCCGAGTCGCCAGATGATTCATCTGGCTGGCAATCGCTCTGAGGAAAGCTGACATGGCTGATTATGACTATGACGTCCTGGTGATCGGCGCGGGACCGGGCGGTTATGTGGCCGCGATCCGCGCCGCGCAGCTCGGACTGCGCACTGCCTGTGCGGAAAGCCGCGAGACGCTGGGTGGCACCTGCCTCAACGTCGGCTGCATCCCGTCCAAGGCGCTGCTCCACGCGTCGCATCTTTATGAGGAAGCGCATTCGGGTGCGCTCGCCAAGTTCGGCGTGAAGGTCGAAGGCACCAGCCTCGATCTCGACGCGATGCACGGTTCGCGCACCGATGCGGTGAAGGGGCTGACCGGCGGGATCGAATTCCTGTTCAAGAAGAACAAGGTAGACTGGCTGAAGGGGCTTGCCACTTTCACCGGCAAGGACAGCCTGGAGGTCGGCGGCAAGAGCTATCGCGCCAAGAACATCGTCATCGCCACCGGCTCCAGCGTCACGCCGCTTCCCGGCGTCGAGATCGATCACAAGACGATCGTCGATTCGACCAGCGCGCTCGAACTGTCGAAAGTGCCCGACCATCTCGTCGTGATCGGCGGCGGCGTGATCGGGCTCGAGCTCGGCTCGGTCTGGCGCCGCCTCGGCGCGCAGGTGACCGTGGTCGAATTCCTCGATCAGATCCTGCCCGGCATGGACGGTGAAGTCCGCAAGGAAGCCGCGCGGATCTTCAAGAAGCAGGGCTTCGAGATCCGCACCGGCACCAAGGTCACCAAGGCCGCGAAGAAGGGCAAGGGCGTCGTCCTGACCGTCGAGCCCGCCGCGGGCGGCGAGGCACAGACGATCGAGGCCGATACCGTGCTCGTCGCGATCGGCCGCCGCCCCAATACCGACGGGCTTGGCCTCGACAAGGCTGGGCTGTCGGTCAACGGTCGCGGCCAGATCGAGACCGATCATCGTTTCCAGACCGCGGTCCCCGGCATCTGGGCGATCGGCGATGTCGTTCCCGGCCCGATGCTCGCGCATAAGGCCGAGGATGAGGGCATTGCCGTTGCCGAGAATATCGGCGGCCTCACCGGCATCGTGAACCATGATGTGATCCCGAGCGTGGTCTACACCATGCCCGAGATCGCGGGCGTCGGCCTGACCGAGGAAGCCGCGCGCGAAAAGGGCGCGGTGAAGGTCGGCAAATTCCCGATGGCGGGCAATAGCCGCGCCAAGACCATCCACGATACCGCGGGCTTCGTGAAAGTGATCGCCGATGCCGAGACCGATCGTGTCCTGGGTGTCTGGATCGTCACTTCGGTTGCCGGCACGATGATCGCTCAGGCGGCGCAGGCGATGGAGTTCGGCGCCACCAGCGAGGACATCGCCTATACCTGCCACGCCCATCCGACGCATTCGGAAGCGATCAAGGAAGCGGCGATGGCGGTGCTGGGCAAGCCGATCCACATCTAGGCTGGGACGAGCCGAGGAACCAAAGCGGGCCGCCAAGCACTGACTCCTGTAGTCGATACGGGAGTGAAACATGAACAAGGCCCTGCTTCTCGTCCTGCCCGGTCTGGTCGCGACAATCGGCGCGTGCGGACCCAAGCAGGTCGCGCTTTCAGCCGATCCGGTCGAACGCGCCGCAACGTGCGGCGTCGTCGCGGCGGCGCATGCCCGCGACAAGGGTACGGATTTCAAAGGGCCGCTTAGCGTCGAGGCCAAGGGCGAGACGCTGCGCTATGCGCTGCTGACCGGCGCGCAGCAGGAGAGCTTTTCGACGGAGCAGGCGGGCGCGGTGGTCAAGCGTATGCCCGAGATCGCCGACACGGTGATCGACGGCAAATGGAAGAAACTGGTCGAGCCGTGCGCGCAGGCTTATCCCGTCGCCGCGACCGTGAAGCCCGAATTGCCGAAGGATCCGCTGGTTGCCGGCCTCGGCTGCGACATGCTGCGCCAGTTCGTCGGTCGCGCATTGGCGAGCGACGGCCGCTATGAGGAGACGCTGACGCAATATAGCGCGCTCGAGCGCAAGCTCGACGGCAAGCTGGCGCCGCTGATGGCGCGGCAGGGTATCGACAATGGCGCCGAGGGGGCCGAGCAGAAGCGCAAGGCGATGAGCACCGTCGCCAAACTCGGCAATCCCACGGCGGTGATGGATGCCTGCGTACAGCGCTATATCTGAGAACCCGCGATAAGATTCCCTGCGTTGTCATTCCCGCGAAACGCATTGCTGTCGGGGATTGTGCGGGCGGAAGACGGCGTGAGCCAGATAATCCGGGAGGATCGGCCTGCAATTCCGCTGTCGAGACAGGATTTGAGCTTAACGCCGCATCTCCGCGTCTCCGCGGCTCCGCGTGAACCATTCCAGTTCGGCAGACGGGTTGAGCCAACAGGTTCACGCGGAGCCGCGGAGACGCGGAGGGTCGCTGACCTTCAGGCAATCAGCCGCTTCAGCACTGTTTCCTTCGCGTCTTCGCGCTTTCGCGTGAAACCACTAAGCCCGGCGTGGCCGCCAGGACCGCAAACGCTCACGCGAAAGCGCGAAGTGCGTCGATGACTCGGCTTGCGCCTTTCCCCGCGAAAATCTCGGACAACAGTGTGCGAAAGCGGGAATCCAGCTTTTCCGTGAAGCATCAGAAAGAAGAGAAGCGGGATTCCCGCTTTCGCGGGAATGACAGTTAAGGGATAAGGGCGCCGAGGGGAGGGACCAATCATCGACAAGCTTCCGATCGCGCTTTGGTTCGCGACGCTCGATCTCGTCGGGATCGCGGTCTTCTCCGCGTCGGGTGCGCTTGCCGCGGCGCAGAAGCGCCAGACGCTCGTCACTTTCACTTTCTTTGCGGTCGTTACCGGCGTCGGCGGCGGCACGGTGCGCGATCTGCTGATCGGCGCGCCGGTCTTCTGGGTCCAGGATCAGCGCGTGCCCTTTGTCTGCCTGGCGACCGCGCTGATCGTCTGGTTCACGCCCCGGCGGATCTGGCGGGAAAAGGCGCTCGACTGGTTCGACGCGATCGGGCTGGCCGCCTATGCGGTGTTCGGCGCGGCGAAGTCGCTCGCCTTCGGAGTCCAGCCACTGCCCGCGGTGATGATGGGCGTGATCACCGCATGCGTCGGCGGCATCATCCGCGACGTGCTGGCGGGTGAGCCGTCGATCCTGCTTCGGCCGGAAATCTACGTGACGGCGGCGGCGCTCGCCTCGGCATCGTTCGTGATCCTGACCGTGCTCGGCGTGCCATCGCTCGCCGCCGCGGCTGTCGCGGCGTTCGCGGGATTTGCGCTCAGGGGCTGGGCGATCTGGCGGGGCGTTGGACTGCCCGGATATCAGCGCTGATCCCTCTATTTCGGCCCGACCGCGCCGATCTCCGCAAAGGATTTGGGATCGCGCGGCGGTTCGGTGGGGTCGGACAGTTCGCGCTGCCACATGCCGATATCGTGCCACTGGCCGCTTTTATAGCCGATCTCGCGAACGATGCCGGCGCGGCGGAAACCCGTCGATTCGTGGAGCGCGATGCTATGTTCGTTGGGCAGTGAGATCACCGCGACCGCCTGGGTGAAATCCTGCGCGATCAGCGTCTCGATCAGCGCGGAATAGAGCAGGCGCCCGACGCCCTGGCCGGCAACGCCGCCACCCAGATAGATCGAGGTCTCGACGGTATAGCGATAGGCGGGGCGGTCGCGGAACAGCGTGGCATAGGCATAGCCGAGCACGGCGTCGTCATCCTCGGTGGTGGCGACCAGCCAGGGATAGAGTCCGCCGGATGCGCGCATGCGCGACAGGATTTCGGCCGAGTTGGGCGCTTTGGTCTCGAACGAGATCGCGCTGCCCGTCACATAGGGCATGTAGATGGCGGAAATCTGGTCCGCGTCGCTGTCACGTGCGGCGCGTATCTTGATCGTCATTTAAGCCACTCCAGAATTCGCGCGACGATCGAGCCGCGCAGTGGCGCGATGCGCGCCGGTTCGATGGGACATTCGAGGCACTGGACCCGCATTGCCGGTCCGTTCGCCAGCGCTTCCGCGTCCTTCACGGCGCCGAACAGCGCGGCGACGCGCTGACGCGAGAGCCGGGTCAGGAGGTCGGCGTTGCGGCTATCCTCCGGATCGCTCTCCGCCCAGCCCTGGAACAGCGTCTCGAAGAAACCCGGCTGCTTCTCCAGATAGATGGGCACGGCCTTGGCGGGATCGAGCTTGGCGCGCCTGGCGGCGTCTGCGATCGCGTCTTCGAGCGACCCGAACTGATCGACCAGCCCGATCTGGCGCGCGGTGCCGCCGTCCCAGACGCGGCCCTGTGCGATCTGATCGACGCGCGCGAGGGGCAGGCGGCGAGACTGGCTGACCAGTCCGATGAAGCGGCCATAGACATTCTCGATGCTCGCCTGGATCACCGCGTCGAATGTCGGGTTGGTGCCGCCAAAGACGTCGGGCTGGCCCGACAGCGGCGTCGTCGCGATGCCATCGGTGGTCACGCCGATCTTGGCGAGCGCATTCTCGAAGGTCGGGATGATGCCGAACACGCCGATCGATCCGGTGACGGTCGAGGGTTCGGCGAAGATGCGGTCACCCGGCGTCGCGACCCAATAGCCGCCCGACGCCGCGACCGATCCCATCGAGACCGTCACCGGCAATCCCTTGGCCTTGGCCTGGAGGATCGCCTGGCGGATCTTCTCCGAGGCCAGCACCGAACCGCCCGGCGAATCGACACGCACGACCAGCGCCTTCAGATTCTTTTCCGCCAGGCCGTCGAGGATCAGCTTCGAGATGGTGTCGCCGCCCGCCGTGCCCGGCAGCGCATTGCCGTCGACAATGTCGCCGGCGACGGTGATCACGCCGATCTGTCCGCCGGTTGGCGCCGGATTGGCAGCGATCCAGTTGGCGAGCCGGGTGTGGCGGAACGATCCCGGCTGCTTGTCGTCGCCTTCGCCCGCAATTTCCGCGACGCGCTTGCCGAAGGCGATCCGGTCGCCGAGCTTGTCGACCAGCCCGGCTTGCAACGCCGCCTTGCCCAGATCGCCGCCGGCGGCACGGATCTGCGCATCAGGGCTGGCGATGAAGCTGGCGAGTTGCGCCTTGGGACGTGCCTTGGCGACTGCGTCCTGCCAATTCTGCCACAGCGCGCCGGCCAGCGCCTGATCGGCCTGCTTCGCCTCCGGCGACTGGTCGGCGCGGGTATAGGGTTCGACGAAGCTCTTATAGGTGCCGACGCGATAGACATGGGTGGTCACGCCCAGCCGGTCGATCAGGCCCTTATAATAGAGCCGCGAGCCGCCCGGGCCGGTGAACAGCGTCAGTCCGAAGGGATCGAGCCAGACCTCCGATGCATGCGCTGCCAGCGCATAGCTGTCGTCGGTATAGCCGGTCGCAAAGGCGAGCACGGGCTTCTTGGCGGCGCGGATCGTGTCGACCGCCGCCGCGGCGCGCTGGATCGTCGTCTGGCCGCCACCGATAAAGGTATCGAGATCGAGCACGACCACCTTGATCCGATCGTCCTTCGCCGCGGTTTCGAGCGCGCGGACGACGTCGCGCAGACGATGCTGCCGCGAGATCGATGCGCCGCCGCTCAGCACGGTGAAGGGATCGCTCTCTTCGGGCTGCTCGACCAGGCTGCCGCCCAGATCGACGAGCAGCGCGCCCGTCGTGACCGTGGCCGGATTGGGCGTGGCCGAAAGCACGGCCCAGAGCAGGCCGAAGAAGAGCAGCAGCAGGAAGAGGACGAGCGCGTCCTTCACCCCGACAAGGATTTTCCACGCACCCCGAACGAACGCCAAGGTCAGACTCCCGCATGAGCGTTTCGCCCGGGGCTATAGGAGCTTGATCGCCCTGTCCATGGCTGGAAAGGCGGAGAGCGACCGCGGTTTCGCCCCGACTCGAGTCGGTCCGCCCGATCGGTGGGGCGGTGTATCGCAGCCATGTTCGGTTCGGACAAAATTTGCGGCAGGCGCTTGACCTCCTCTGGGCTGACCCACATATGCGCGGTGCTGGCACTCGTCCGGCATGAGTGCTAATAGGTTCGCAATCGCGGGGGCAGACCCCGCACAACTAAGGAAAGGGTGACGCATGAAGTTTCGTCCGTTGCACGACCGCGTTCTCGTCCGCCGCGTCGAGGCCGAGGAGAAGACCGCGGGTGGGATCATCATCCCCGATACCGCCAAGGAAAAGCCGCAAGAAGGCGAAGTCGTCGCCGCCGGTTCGGGCGCGAAAGCCGAAGACGGCACGGTGACCCCGCTCGACGTCAAGGCGGGCGACAAGATCCTGTTCGGCAAATGGTCCGGCACCGAAGTCAAGATCGACGGTGAAGACCTGCTGATCATGAAGGAAAGCGACATCCTCGGGATCGTCGGCTGACCTGACCATTTGTTTCACGTCATGCCGGCACGCGCCGGCCTCTCCGCTGATGCGCGGGGTCCGGCCTTCGCCGGAATGACGCTGGTTTTACGTTTCGAAGAAGGAACACAACATGGCTGCGAAAGACGTTAAATTTTCGCGCGACGCGCGCGAGCGCATCCTGAAGGGTGTCGACATCCTGGCGGACGCGGTGAAGGTCACGCTGGGTCCCAAGGGCCGCAACGTCGTGATCGACAAGAGCTTCGGCGCGCCGCGCATCACCAAGGACGGCGTCACCGTCGCCAAGGAGATCGAGCTCAAGGACAAGTTCGAGAACATGGGTGCGCAGATGCTGCGCGAAGTGGCCTCGAAGACCAACGACGTCGCCGGCGACGGCACGACCACCGCGACGGTCCTGGCGCAGGCGATCGTCCGTGAGGGCATGAAGTCGGTTTCGGCCGGCATGAACCCGATGGATCTGAAGCGCGGCATCGATCTGGCCGTTTCCAAGGTCGTCGAAGACCTCAAGGCGCGTTCCAAGCCGGTCGCCGGTTCGAACGAGATCGCCCAGGTCGGCATCATCTCGGCCAATGGCGACACCGTCGTCGGCGAGAAGATCGCCGAAGCGATGGAGAAGGTCGGCAAGGAAGGCGTGATCACCGTCGAGGAAGCCAAGGGTCTCGAATTCGAGCTCGACGTCGTCGAGGGCATGCAGTTCGACCGTGGCTATCTGAGCCCGTACTTCATCACCAATCCGGAAAAGATGTCGGTCGAGCTCAACGATCCGTACATCCTGATCCATGAGAAGAAGCTGTCGAACCTGCAGGCGATGCTTCCGATCCTGGAAGCGGTCGTCCAGTCGGGTCGCCCGCTGCTGATCATCGCCGAGGACATCGAGGGTGAGGCTCTGGCCACGCTCGTCGTCAACAAGCTGCGCGGCGGCCTCAAGGTCGCAGCCGTCAAGGCGCCCGGCTTCGGCGATCGTCGCAAGGCGATGCTCGAGGACATCGCGATCCTGACCAAGGGCGAAGTGATCTCCGAGGATCTCGGCATCAAGCTCGAGACCGTGACCCTGGGCATGCTCGGCACCGCCAAGCGCGTCTCGATCGACAAGGACAACACCACCATCGTCGATGGCGCCGGTGATGCCGACGCGATCAAGGGCCGCACCGAGGCGATCCGCCAGCAGATCGAGAACACCACCAGCGATTACGACCGTGAGAAGCTCCAGGAGCGTCTCGCCAAGCTCGCCGGCGGCGTTGCCGTGATCAAGGTCGGCGGTTCGACCGAAGTCGAGGTGAAGGAGCGCAAGGATCGCGTCGACGACGCGCTGCACGCGACCCGCGCGGCCGTCGAAGAGGGCATCGTCCCCGGTGGCGGTACCGCTCTGCTTTATGCCACGAAGGCGATCGAGGGGCTCACGGGCGCCAATGATGATCAGACCCGCGGCATCGATATCGTCCGCAAGGCGCTCTACGCGCCGGTCCGCCAGATCGCGCAGAATGCCGGTCATGACGGTGCGGTGATCTCGGGCAAGCTGCTCGACGGCAACGACTCGAACCTGGGCTTCAACGCGCAGACCGACGTCTATGAGAACCTCGTCACTGCCGGCGTGATCGATCCGACCAAGGTCGTTCGCACCGCGCTGCAGGATGCGGCTTCGGTCGCCGGTCTGCTCATCACCACCGAAGCGGCGGTGAGCGAGCTGCCCGAAGACAAGCCTGCCATGCCCATGGGCGGCGGCGGCATGGGCGGCATGGGCGGAATGGACTTCTGATCGACTGATCGGAAGATTCGACGCTCGCCGTTCAGGCGAAAAAGAGAAGGGCCGGGGAGCGATCCCCGGCCCTTTTCATTTGATGTTGCCCTGGCTTGTTGTGTTGCCGCAATTTCCGAGCCGGCAGGTGATTCCACCTGCCTCGAAATTGCTCAGGACGTCGGCGCCGGCGCTTCGTCAGGCGAGAAGGCCACCGCGCTGTTGGCGGCGCGCTCGTCGAGCATCTCCGCCGCGTCGTTGAGCGCTTTCGCCTCGCTCGGCGAGACGCCGCCCACCGTCGCATTGTCGTCGGTGCCGCCGCACGCGGCGAGCGCCGCGCACGCCGGCACCAGGAGCCATCTGGCGATCACGAACTCCGGTGGCGCGCGTCCGCCGCGCTTTCCTTGAGCTTGTCGCCCGCGGCATCGAGCGTGTTGGCGGTGCCCGCCTTGACCGCCTTGGCGCCATTCTCAAGCGCATCGCCGGTCTTGTCGGCGGCATTCTCGGCGGCACCCACCGCATCGGCGCTGACATTGGCGATGTCGGCGGCGGCATTGTCGATCGTCGCGGTCGCGTCGCTGGCGATCGCGTTCGCCGCTTCGCTCGCTTCGTTCTGCGCCTTGTCGCTGCAGGCCGAAAGGCCCAACGCGGCGGCAAGCATCATCGATGCGGTGACGGATTTCCTCATGAGCGCACTCCTGTTCCAATTTCGGCCGACCCGGGATACGGGCGGTGGTCGAACCTATCCCGCCGTCCAGAACCGTGCAACGGGGCGTCGGTTCCGGCGCGGGTAAAGGAAATCCGCGAGTTGACCGCATATAAAGAAATCTTTATATGCTGTTTCATGTCTGTTGAACTCGAAGTCTTCCGTGCGCTTGCCGATCCGACCCGGCTCCGGATCTTCGCATTGCTGCGCGCGATGGAATTGTCGGTGGGCGAGCTGGCGCAGGTGCTGGGGCAGAGCCAGCCGCGCGTCTCGCGCCACGTCAAGATCCTGTCCGATGCGGGCCTGACCGAGCGTCGGCGCGAAGGAAGCTGGGTGTTTCTGGGGCTCGGCGATCGGCGCATCGTCGATCCTTTGCTGGTGACGCTCGACGCCTGGCAGCGCGGGCAGCAGGTCGATCACTGGCAGGCCGCGGACGCTGCGCGACTGGCTGCGGTGCGTGCCGATCGTGCCGACGCGGCCGGCCGTTATTTCGACGCTCATGCCGAACAATGGGATGCGATCCGCAGCCTGCACGTCGCCGAAAGCGAGGTCGAGGCCGCGATGACCGCGCTGCTGGGCGCCGAGCCGATCGGGCGACTGGTCGATATCGGCACCGGCACGGGACGGATGATCGCGCTGTTCGGCCATGGCGCGGACAATGCGCTGGGCATCGATCGCAGTCCGCAGATGCTGCGGCTCGCACGGGCTCGGCTCGCGGATGCGGGGCTCGACGCGGTCGATCTGCGCCAGGCGGACATGTACGCGTTGCCGCTGGGCGACGGATCCGCGGATACGGTGATCCTGCATCAGCTGCTTCATTTCGCGCAGATGCCGGAACTGGCGATCGCGGAGGCCGCGCGCCTGCTCGCGCCCGAGGGGCGGTTGCTGATCGCGGATTTCGCGCCGCACGACCGCGAGGAATTGCGCGCGGAGCAGGCGCATGCGCGCCTCGGCTTCGCGGACGATCAGATCAGACATTGGTATGAGGAGGCGGGGCTGGACACCGTGGCGATCGAGGAATTGAAGGGCGGTGCGCTCACCGTGAAGCTCTGGCTCGGCCGGCGCGTGCCGGCTGCGGCCAGCCAGAGGAGAGCGGCATGACATTGAGCATCAACCAGCTCGAGGAAGCGCGCCGTGCGCTCGATGCGCCTTTGTTCGCCGATCTGGCGGGCGATGCCCAGGTATCGTTCGAATTCTTCCCGCCCAAGACCGAGAAGATGGAGGAGACGCTGTGGAGCGCCGTCCAGACGCTCGAACCGCTGGGCCCCCGTTTCGTTTCGGTCACCTATGGCGCGGGCGGTTCGACCCGCGAGCGCACCCATGCCACCGTGGCGCGTATCCAGCGCGAGACCGCGATCCCGGCCGCTGCGCATCTGACCTGCGTCGAGGCGAGCCGTGACGAGATTCGCGAGGTCGCCGAATCCTACTGGGTGGCGGGTGTCCGTCATATCGTCGCGCTGCGCGGCGATCCGCCGGTCGCGGGCACGCGCTTCGCGCCGCATCCCGACGGCTATGCCAGCGCCGCCGAGCTGGTGGCCGGACTGAAGGAGATCGCGCCTTTCGAGATCTCGGTTGCGGCCTATCCCGAAATGCATCCCGAGGCGGCGAGCGGGCAGGCGGATCTCGACAATCTGAAGCGCAAGCTGGATGCGGGCGCCAATCGCGCGATCACCCAATTCTTCTTTTCGCCCGATGCCTTTTTCCGCTTCCGCGACCGTGCGGTCGAAGCGGGGATCGACGCGGAGATCGTGCCCGGCATCCTGCCCGTTTCCAACGTCGCGCAGACCCGCAAGTTCGCGGCGATGTGCGGCGCCGCCATCCCGCCCTGGATGGACCGGCTGTTCGAGGGGCTGGACGATCACCCGGCTGCCCGCCAACTCGTCGCGGCGACCGTCTCGGCGGAATTGTGCCGCAGGCTCTATGCGGGCGGTGTCCGGCATTTCCATTTCTACACGCTCAACCGCGCCGAGCTGAGCTACGCGATCTGCCACCTGCTCGGATTGCGGCCCAAGACCAACGCACGCGTGGAGGCGGCATGATGACGGTACGCGAAAGGCTTCTCGCAGAGGCGGGAAAGCGCATCCTGCTCACCGACGGCGCGTTCGGCACCGAGATCCAGAACTGGAAGCTCGTCGAGGCCGATTATGCCGGCACGCTGGGCCTGAGCCATGACCAGAAGGGCAATAACGACATCCTCGCGCTGACCAAGCCCGAGGTGCCGGAGACGATCACGCGCGAATATCTGGAGGCGGGATCGGACATGGTCTCCACCAACACCTTTTCCGCCAATCTGATCAGCCAGGCCGATTACGGTGCCGAGCATCTCGTGAAGGAGATCAATGTCGCGTCGGCACAGATCGCGCGGCGCCTGGCCGACGAATATGCAGCGAAGGACGGCCGTCCGCGCTTCGTGGCGGGGGCATTGGGGCCGACCAACAAGACGCTGTCGCTGTCGCCCGACGTCAACGACCCCGGCTATCGCGAGATCGACTTCGACTATCTCAAGGCCGTCTATCGCGAACAGATCGACGCACTGGTCGAGGGCGGAGTGGATTTCATCCTGATCGAGACGGTGTTCGACACGCTCAATGCCAAGGCCGGGATCATGGCGGCGATCGAGGCGGGCGAAGCCCTGGGGCGCGATCTGCCGATCATGCTGTCGATGACGCTGACCGATCTTTCGGGACGCAATCTGTCGGGCCACACGGTCGAGGCGTTCTGGCATGCGGTGCGCCATGCCCGGCCGGTGACGATCGGGCTCAATTGTTCGTTCGGCGCCGAGCAACTGCGGCCGCATGTGCGGAGCCTGAGCGGGATCGCCGACACGCTGATCATGGTCTATCCCAATGCCGGCCTGCCCAACGAGCTGGGCGCCTATGACGAACTGCCCGAGCAGACCGCCGCGCTTGTGCGCGAATGGGCCGAGGCCGGGCAGATCAACATATTGGGCGGTTGCTGCGGATCGACGCCGGCGCATATCGCGGCGATCGCGAGGGCGGTCGAGGGGCTGCCGGCACGCAAGGTCGCGACGCCGGAAGTCCGGACACGACTGGCGGGGCTGGAGCCGATGATCATGGCGGCCTGACCCGCCGCTGGACAATATCATCCTTTGCCGGTCTCCGGCGATTTCCCGATCAAGCAGAAAGTCAGCCCCCTTCGTGTCGTCAGATAACAACACTTCTTCCTCCGCGCAGTTCGTCAATATCGGCGAGCGCACCAACGTCACCGGCTCGGCTGCGTTCAAGAAGCTCATCATGGCGGGCGACTATACGCGCGCGGTCGAGGTCGCGCGCCAGCAGGTCGAGAACGGCGCGCAGATCGTCGACGTCAATATGGACGAGGGGCTGCTCGATTCGCAGGAAGCGATGGTCACCTTCCTCAAGCTGATCGCCGCCGAGCCCGATATCGCGCGCGTGCCGGTGATGATCGACAGTTCGAAATGGACGGTGATCGAGGCTGGGCTGAAATGCGTCTCGGGCAAGCCGATCGTCAATTCGATCAGCATGAAGGAGGGGCTCGACCAGTTCATCGCCCAGGCGAGACTGTGCATGGCCTATGGCGCTGCGGTCGTCGTGATGGCCTTCGACGAAGTGGGGCAGGCGGATACACGCGAGCGCAAGCTCGAGATCTGCAAGCGCGCCTATGAGGTGCTGACGGGCATCGGTTTCCCGCCCGAGGACATCATCTTCGATCCCAACATCTTCGCGGTGGCGACCGGGATCGACGAGCATCGCCGCTATGCGATCGATTTCATCGAGGCGTGCCGCGACATCAAGGCGGCCTGCCCGCACGTCCATATCTCGGGCGGCGTCTCCAACCTGTCGTTCAGTTTCCGTGGCAACGAGCCCGTGCGCCGGGCAATGCATTCGGTGTTCCTCTATCACGCCATCCAGGCGGGCATGGACATGGGCATCGTCAATGCCGGCCAGCTCGACGTCTATGACGCGATCGATCCCGAACTGCGCGAAGCGTGCGAGGATGTGATCTGGGACCGGCGCGAAGATGCGACCGAGCGGCTGATCACATTGGCCGAACGCTATCGCGGCACCGATGCGGTGGCGGAAAAGCAGGCGGCCGAATGGCGCGGCTGGGATGTCGCCCGCCGCCTCGAACATGCGCTGGTCAAGGGCATCGACATGTATGTCGTTGAGGACACCGAAGAGGCGCGGCTCCAGTTCGCCCGGCCGATCGAGGTGATCGAAGGCCCGTTGATGGACGGCATGAACGTGGTCGGCGACCTGTTCGGATCGGGCAAGATGTTCCTGCCCCAGGTGGTCAAGTCCGCGCGCGTGATGAAGAAGGCGGTGGCGCATCTGCTGCCCTTTATCGAGGCGAGCAAGGAGCCGGGCGCGAAGGGCAAGGGCAAGATCATCATGGCGACCGTCAAGGGCGACGTCCATGATATCGGCAAGAACATCGTCGGCGTCGTGCTCCAGTGCAATGGCTTCGACGTGGTCGATCTGGGCGTGATGGTGCCCTGGTCGAAGATCATCGAGGCCGCGAACGAGAATGACGCCGACATGATCGGCCTGTCGGGCCTGATCACGCCCTCGCTTGACGAGATGGTGACCGTGGCGGAGGAGATGCAGCGCTCCAAGATGACGATGCCGCTGCTGATCGGCGGAGCGACGACGTCGCGGGTCCATACCGCGCTCAGGATCGAGCCGGCCTATAAGGGCCCGGTCGTCCATGTGCTCGACGCCAGCCGGGCGGTCGGCGTTGCGACCACATTGGTCAGCGATACCCAGCGCGACGATTATGTCGCCAAGGTCGCAGACGAATATGCCGCCGTCCGCGCCGCGCGCGAGGGCAAGGGGCAAAGCGCGCTCGTGCCGATCGGCAAGGCGCGCGACAATGGCTTCGATGCGGACATGTCGCTCAAGCCGGGGCGGCCGCGCCAGCCCGGCGTCCACAGCTTTCCCGATTGGGATCTGGCGGATCTGCGCAGCTATATCGACTGGACGCCGTTCTTCCGCGCCTGGGAACTGGCGGGCAATTATCCCGCGATCCTGGAGGACAAGGTGGTCGGTGAAAGCGCGCGTTCGCTGTTCGCCGATGCGCAGGCGATGCTCGACAAGCTGATCGCCGAGCGCTGGCTGGTTGCACGGGGCGTTGCCGGGCTGTGGCCGTGCCGCCGCGAAGGCGACGACGTGATCGTCCATATGGACGACGAAAGCCATGTCCGCCTGCCGTTCCTGCGCCAGCAGATCGCCAAGCGCGAGGGGCGTGCGAATATGTGCCTCGCCGATTTCATCAGCCATGACGGCGACTGGATCGGCGGTTTCGCGGTGGGCATCCACGGCATCGAACCGCATCTGGCGCGCTTCAAGGCCGCGATCGACGATTATTCGGATATCCTGCTCAAGGCGCTGGCGGACCGGTTGGCGGAGGCCTTTGCCGAGCGGCTGCACCAATATGTGCGGACCGCCTTGTGGGGTTATGCCGAGGGCGAACAGCTCACCAACGACGCGCTGATCCGCGAGCAATATCGCGGCATCCGCCCGGCGCCCGGCTATCCGGCCTGCCCGGAACACAGCCTGAAGCCGATCCTGTTCAAGATGCTCGATGCGCATCATGCGACGGGCATCTCGCTGACCGAGAATTTCGCGATGCTGCCGACCGCGGCGGTCTCCGGCTTTTATTTCGGGCATCCGCAGGCCGAATATTTCGGCGTGGCGCGGATCGATAAGGATCAGCTCGAAGACTATGCGGCGCGGCGCGGCGTGAGCGTGGAGCAGGCGACGCGTTGGTTGAGGCCCAATCTGGATTAGATCAAGCTGCATGATTTCGGAATCACGCAGCTTGATCTAGCTATTTGTTTTGCCGCGATTCGAGTCGTTCGATGGTTCCATCGAACTGCAATTCGCTCTAGCTGGCCTGGTTCAACGCCGTTCCAGGCGCTTCATCCAGCGCTGGCGGCCCCATTCGGTCACCAGACGGTCGGCACGTGCTTTCTCCGTGCCCGTCAGCTGCGAATAGCGCGCACGTTTGCCGGTGTCGGAGAACCAGACCTCTTCGGTATCGAGGATCAATGTGGTGAAGATGCCGCTGGCCTCGACGATGCCGATCGCGGTCGGCGTGTCGAGCGGGCCGATGTGGAGGAAGGTCGGCGCCCCGGATGCCGCCACCGGCGCGCCGCCCAATGCCGCCAGGAACAGGCCGCGCATATCCTTGAGGCCGAGCGGCCGGTCATAAGCGAGGCCGGGCACGTTCAGCACCAGCGGGATATGCGTCTGCTGCGGATCGATGACATGGCCATGGCCGAGGAAACCGTCGTCGAACAGCGCCTCTCCATGATCGCCGGTGACCGCGAGCACGGTATCCTGCCAGACGCCGAGCGCCTTCAGCCGCGCGATCACCGCGCCGATCTGGGCATCGGCATAGGCGACCGCGTTCCAATAGGTCTGCTGGACGCGCGCCGCATTTTCCGCGCGAATCCGGTCGCGGGGGAGCGGCTGGACGCCCAGCATGTCGGGGAGGCCCGGATGATGATAGGGGAAGTGCGGCGACTGGAAATTGAAATAGACGAAATGCGGGCGCGCCCAGTCCGCCTTGCGACCCATCGACCGGTCGAATTCGCGCAGCAGCTTGGTCTCGTCGACCAGCAGCGACCCCTTGGCCGCGAAGCTGAAGGCGCGTTCGTTCTTCAGCGTCTCGGCATCGACGAAGATGTCCGCCGAACGCTTCATGCCGACCACCGCGGAAATATCGCCGAAGCTTTCGGGCTGGCCGGAAAAGACGCCGATGCGATAGCCGTTCGCCTTCAGGTCGGTGAACAGCGAGGGATCGCCCGCCCTGGGATCGAGCCGTCCGGAAAACAGGCTCTTGAGCGACGCGGTGGTGAAGCCGACATGGCTATAGGCGTTGGGAAATGTGCTCCCGCCCTGCGCCAATGCGTTCAGATTGGGCGCGACCGTCCGCCCGTTGACGCGCTTGCCGATCAGGTCGGCGCGCGTGCTTTCCATCACGATGACGACGAGATGTTTGGGGCGGCCGGGCAGCCTGGGCGTCGCGACGGGCGTATCGGCGCCGGTGAAGACCAGATCGCCGCCAAAGCCGTCCTCGTCCACGCCATTGCCGGGAATGTCGAGCGCGAGCGGATGGCGCGTGGAATCGAAGGGGTGGCGGTCGATCTGCGCCGAATACCAGCCATAGCCGTCGCGATCGAAGTCGGTGGCCTGTTCGAGCAGCATATTGGCCAGCCCGTACGCCGTCATCCGGGTCAATCCGTAGCGGGTGTCGGGGTTGCGGTTGGCGAGCGCGGCGACCAGCGGCATCGCGATCGCCAATAGCAGCACCCAGCGGCCGATCTTCAGCGCGGGCGGCGCGTGATGCCGGCCGGGGCGCCTGCGGATATAGCGGATGCACAGCAGGTAGAAGAGCAGCGCGATCGCCGCAAAACCCAGCATCAGCGCGCCTTCGCTCAGGACGAACAGGAACGCGTCGAACAGGCTGCCGCCGCCGAGATTGCGGATGAGCTCGAAGCTGACCGCGTCGCTGAAATAGCTCAGCAGCTCGAACTTGGCGATCAGCGCCGCGGAGAAGGCGGCGACACCGAAGAAGAGCAGGCTGAAACGGAATAGCAGCGGGTCACAGTTCCGCCCGTGCAATCGGCGCAGGATCAGGAAGAACAGACCCAGGAGCAAGGCATGCGCGGTGAGCGCGCCGATCGCGAAGGTCGCGATCTCTCCGGTCGTGTCGAGCACATGCGACTGGCCATAGCCGCCGCCGAACAGCGCGAATTTGCGCTCGACGAGCGCGAGTTCGAGCAGCAGCGTCAGCGCAAAGGCGAACGCCAGAGTCCAGAGATCGCGGCGACGCTCGGTCTGCATCGCCACCGCCTAGCCGGTATATGCTTAAAAGAGAGTTATCTCTAGCTGCATGTATCCTGCGCGCCTGCATCGAGATCGAGGCAGCGGCCGTCGATTTCCTCTTTCGGTACCGCCAGCCCGATCAGCGCGGCGAGCGTCGGCATGATGTCCACCGTCTCGACGCCCAGCGGCTGTTCGAACGGCACCGTGCCGGGGCGGTAGAAGATGATCGGCACGCGGCGGTCGTAGATCCAGGGTGAGCCATGGGTGGCGACGGCGCTTCTGACCGGGGCCGGGATCGGCGTGACATAGGGTTTGAGCAGCATCTGGAGATCGCCCGAGCGCTCGGGGTCGAACGAAGCGCGGACGCGCTCGGCGAGCGACCATTCCTCGACCGGCGGCTGCGGATCGGGCATGCGGCGCAACTCTTCGGCGGAGAAGACCGCGGCGACCTGACGGTGCGCGAGCAGTTTCGCCCTGATCGCCGAAAGCACCAGCGGCCGGATCGCGGCCGGCACGTCGCGCGACAGGTAGAAATTGCCGCTTTCGACGCGCGCGAGCGGCCCTTCGAGCTTCAGGCCGAATTCGTCCGCGATCGATTTCAGCAGCGCGCCCGACGCCAGCGCCGGATCGATCCGCTCCGCACGCGCGAAGCCGCGGGCGTCGTTGCGTTCGGGCAGATCATGGCCGCCATGATCGGCGGTGAGCACGACCGCATAGGGCACGCCGATCGCATCGAGCGCGGAGAGGATACGCCCGATACTGGCATCGAGCCCCATTTGCTGCGCGCACATCTCGGCGCCTTCGGTGCCGTAAGTGTGCCCGACATAATCGTTCGCCGACAGGCCGATATCGATGACGTCGGTCGCCGGACCCCGGCCCAGCTTCATGTCGCGGATCAGGCCGATGGCGAGATCGGCGGTCGCGGCGTCGAAATCGATCGCGGTGCGGAACCCTCTGAAATCCTCGGCCTTGCGATCGGCGAGCACGCCGACCTGCTTGCCCCCATCGACCGGCACCGCGACCGATCGGGCGCGGCAGATGGCGGGCAGCATCGCCTTTGCGGGTTTTGCGACGATGCCGGCGACACGCGCGTTGATCTGGCCGACGATCGCGGGGGCGGGGCCGGTGCGGCCGGGCAGGGTGACATAGCTTTTGCCGCCCCAGAACCAGATCTGGTCGGTATTGTGCCCGCCCATCATGATCGCGGCGCGATCCTTGCCGGCGACCGAGACGCTGCGGCTGGCCGGGTTGGCCGCCTTCATCCGGTCGCCCAATGTCGGCACTTTCAGGAAAGCGGTGGAGACGGTGTAATTTTCGGAATTGCTGTCCGGCACCGTCGGATCTTCGGAGCAATAGACGCGCTTGTCGGTGCGCGCGAGGCTCAGGTCGATCCATTCGTTGGCGATGATGCCGGTCCGCGAGGGGCGCGAGCCCGTCAGGATCGTCGAATGGCCCGGGCAGGTCTCGGTCGCGCCATGGCTCTGATAGCCGGAAGGGAAGACCACGCCGTCCATTTCGAGCCGCCGCAGCCCTTGCGAATAGAGCTGGCGATATTCGGCGAAGAGGTCGGCGGAGAATTGATCGACCGAGATCGCGACGATCAGCCTGGGCTTTTCCGGCTGGGTCGGCTTGTCCTGTGCCTGTGCGGCCATGGATGTGCCGGCGAGAAGCATTGCGGTCGCTGCGATACGGGTAAAGGCCTTCACGAATATCTCCTGTCGCCAATCGGCGGGCCGTTCCCTATAGCGTTCGTGCGACCGAATGAAGACGCCCATGCCCTTGCTCAGATATCTTCTGCTCCTGTTTGCGATGCTCGCCGTGCCGGCGACGGCGCAGCGTGCGCCCACCCATATCGCGCCGCGGCTGATCGCCGAGAGCGACGCCCCGGCATCCGGGCGCACGGTGATGCTTGCGCTGGCGATGACGCCCGAAAAGGGGTGGCATGGCTATTGGGCCAATCCCGGCGATGCCGGCATCGGCCCCGAGTTCAAATGGACGCTGCCCGCCGGCGCCAAGGCTGGGCCGGCGCAATTCCCGGTGCCGCATCGCCTGCTGATCGCCGGGCTGATGAACTATGTCTATGAAGGCGAATATGCCCATCTGATCGCGATCGACATTCCCGCGGGCCTGACGCCCGGCACCAAGTTGCCGATCCGGCTCGCGGTCGACTGGCTTGCCTGTACCGACGAGATCTGCGTGCCCGAAAGCGGCAGTTTCGCGATCGATCTGACCGTCGGCGACGGCGCGATCGGCGGCGCACGCAAGGCGCAGTTCGATCGCTGGCGCGCGGCCTTGCCCCGTCCGCTGGGCGCGGATGCGCGTTTCCAGGTGAAGGACGGGGTGTTCCGGATCGGCGTGCCGCTGCCCGCGAGCGCGGCGGCGGGCGATGCCTATTTCTTCCCGCTGACCGACGGTGCGATCGATTATGCCGCGCCGCAGACCGCGCGGCGCAACGGCGACCTGCTGACGATCGAGGTCAAGGCGCGGGCCTCGGCCGCATCGCTACAGGCCGTGGAGGGCGTGCTCGCCATCGACCGCGAGACCGGATTGTCGCTGAAAGCGGTGCCGGGCCCGGTCGAGGCCGGCGGTGCGCTGCTCGGATCGGGCGGCTCGGGCGGTTCGGCCGAAGGGGCGGGCGGGCTTGCCGGCACCATCGCCGCATCGTTCGGACTGGCGCTGCTGGGCGGGTTGCTGCTCAACATCATGCCCTGCGTCTTCCCGATCCTGAGCCTGAAGGCGCTGAGCCTGGCGAAGGCGGGGGATGACGAGCGGAGCGCGCGTCGCGAGGCGCTCGCCTATACCGCCGGTGTCGTGCTGATCTGCGTCGCGCTGGGCGCGGCCCTGCTCGGCCTGCGCGCGGCCGGCGCGGCGGCGGGCTGGGCGTTCCAGCTTCAGGATCCGCGCGTGATCCTCGTCCTGCTGCTGCTGGTCAGCGCGATCGCGCTCAACCTGGCCGGACTGTTCGAGATCGGCTCGCTCGGCATCGGCGGTGCGCTTGCCTCCGGCGGCGGCGTCGGCGGCGCTTTCTGGACCGGCGCGCTGGCCGCCTTCATCGCGACGCCATGCACCGGCCCGTTCATGGGCGCGGCACTGGGCGCGGCGCTTGTCCTGCCCGCGGCGGCGGCGCTCACCATCTTTGCCGGGCTCGGGCTCGGGCTTGCCCTGCCGTTCCTGCTGCTCGGCTTCGTGCCCGCATTGCGGCGGCGCCTGCCCCGGCCGGGCGGCTGGATGGAGACGTTCCGCCGCGTGCTTTCGATTCCGATGTTCCTGACCGCGCTCGGCCTGGCCTGGATCCTTGGTCGCCAGTCCGGCGTCGACGGCATGACCATGGGGCTTGCCGCCGCGCTGGTGCTCGCCGTCGCGCTCTGGTGGATCGGGCGCCGTCAGGCGACCGGACGGAGCGGCTGGCTGGCGCTTGCGCCCGCGCTTGCGGTCGCGATCGCGCTCATCGTGGTTTTGCCGAAGGACTCCGCGCAGGCCTCTCCCGCGCAAGATGGTGGCATCCTGGCCGCCGAACCGTTCAGCGAAACCCGCCTCGCCGCGCTCCAGGGCGAGGGGCGGCCGGTCTTCGTCTATTTCACCGCCGATTGGTGCCTGACCTGCAAGGTCAATGAGAAGAGCGCGATCGAGCGTGCCGAGGTCGCCGATGCGTTCAAGGTGAAGCAGGTCGCGGTGCTTGTCGGCGACTGGACCGATGGCGATCCCGCGATCGGCCGGTTCATCGAAAGCCATGGCCGGTCGGGCGTGCCGCTTTATCTGTTCTATCGGCCGGGTGCCGCACCCGAAATCCTGCCGCAATTGTTGACGCCATCGACACTGACGGCGTTGGCGGGATAGGTTCGGCCAAGATCGGCGGCGATCAAGAGACGAGCGGGGTGGACCGGACGGATCGTAAGGAGGATCGAGGATGACCATGCGTTACTGGATTGGCGGTACGATCGCTGCGGCGGTCGCGGTTTCGGCGCCCTTGCTGGCCGAGCAGGTGACGGGGGCCAAGGCAGGCAATTTCCGCCTCAACGATGCCAGCGGCAAGGTGGTCGAACTGTCGCAGTTCGCGGGCAAGACGGTGGTGCTCGAATGGCACAATCCCGGATGCCCCTTTGTCCAGAAACATTATGACAGCGGCAATATGCAGAAGACCCAGGCCGCGGCGCGCGCGCAGGGCGTGGTCTGGCTCACGATCAATTCGGGCGCCCCGGGCAAGCAGGGCTATATGAGCGGCCCCGAAGCGCAGAAGCTGGTGACGACGCAGGGCGCCAGATCGAGCCATTATCTGCTCGACCCCAAGGGTGTGGTCGGCAAGGGCTATGGCGCCAAGACGACGCCGCACATGTATGTGATCGCACCCGACGGCACGCTCGCCTACCAGGGCGGCATCGACGACAAGGCGACCGCGAACAAGGCCGACATCGCCACCGCGCGCAACCATGTGCTGGCCGCGCTCGGCGAGCTGAAGGCGGGCAAGCCGATCTCGGTGAAGGAAGCCCGGCCCTATGGCTGTTCGGTCAAATATGAAGGCGTGAGCTGAGCGCTTCCTCGATCCTATGCCTCAATCTTTGTCATTCCCGCGAAAGCGGGAATCCAGCTATTCCGTGAAGCATCCGGAAAAAGAAGAAGCTGGATCCCCGCTTTCGCGGGGATGACATCGAGGGAGGTACCCTATTTCCGCGTCCAGACCGGCCGGCCGTTCACCCAGGTCTCCAGCACCTTGGTCGCGCGGATCTCGGCGGGCGTCGCCATCGTCGGATCCTGGTCGATCAGGATGAAGTCGGCGCGCATGCCGGGTTCCAGGCGGCCCAGCCGATCCTCGGCGAAGCTGGCATAGGCGCCCCAGCTGGTGAAGCCCGCCAGCGCCTGTTCGCGGCTCACCCGTTCCTCGGGGCGCCAGCCGCCAAAGGGCTGGCCATTGGCATCCTCGCGCGTGAAGGCGGCGGCGATGCCGGCAAAGGGGTCGGGGCTCTCGACCGGCGTGTCCGACCCGAAGGCGAGCCTGCCGCCGCTCTTGAGCACCGATTGCCAGGCATAGGCGCCGGCCAGCCGCTCGGGGCCGAGCCGCGCCTCGGCCATCAGCCGGTCGGAGGTCTGGTGGACGGGCTGCATCGAGGCGATGATGCTGTTCTTGCCGAAGCGCGGCAGATCGGCGGGGTCGACGATCTGGGCATGTTCGATGCGCCAGCGGCGATCGCCCGGATAGCTCTGGACGAGCTCGTCGATCGCGTCGAACAGCTGGGCATTGGCCTGATCGCCGATCGCATGGACCGCGACCTGGAACCCGTCCATCGCCGCACGGCTCATCAGGTTGCGGAGCTGCGCGTCGGTGAGGAAGCCGAGTCCGCGCTCACGCGGCGAATCATGATAGGGTTGCTTCAGCCAGGCGCCGCGCGATCCCAGTGCGCCGTCCGAATAGAGCTTCACGCCGACCATTTTCAGTCGGTCGTCATAGAGCCAGGGCGTCGGCCCGGGGCCGCCGATCTGGATCATGGCATCGACGCCCCCCGCATAGGACAGGATGCGCAGGTTCAGCCGGCCGCTATCGCCTGCGCGGCGAAAGGTCATCCAGTCGTCGAGTGAGGTGCCCATGTCCGCGATGCTGGTGATGCCGTAGGACAACAATGTCTGCTGCGCCTTGACCAGCGCCAGGTCGCGCTCGCGCGGCAGCGGCGCGGGCAGCATCTTTTCCACCAGCGGCATGGCCGCGTCGATGAAGACGCCGCTCGGTGCGCCGGTCGCGGTCTTCTCGATCTTGCCACCGGTGGGGGCGACCGATTTGGCGGTCACGGCCGCGGCGGTCATCGCCGCGCTGTTCGCCCAGCCGGCATGGCCATCGACGCGGGTCAGCCAGACCGGCCGGTCGGACACCGCCGCATCAAGCTCCGCCGCGGTCGGGAAACGGCCAAGGCCCCAATCCTCCTGGTTCCAGCCGCGGCCGATGATCCAGCGGCGATTGGGATTGGCCTGCGCATAGGCGGTCACTTTCGCCTGAACCTCGGCGAGCGAGCGCGTGCCCGAAAGATCGAGGATCAGCGCCTGGAAACCGACGCCCATCACATGGCCATGCGCATCGATGATGCCCGGCATCAGCGTACGGCCCTTGCCGTCGGTCTTGAAATCCGGCCGTTCGGGGCGCTTGTCCTTGCGGTCGAGCAGCTTCGCGACCTTGCCGTCATTGGTCAGGACCAGCCCGTTGAAGCGGACGATGCGGCCGTCCTTGTCGAGCGTGATGCCGTTGACATTGTCGATCAGCGCATCGGCCAGGGCAGGGGCGGGAAGGATCAGCGCCAGAAGGGGAAGGAACAGGCGTTTCACTTGGGCAATCTCCGGATCAGGGCGCTGGTGTCCTGCCGATGGCCGCCCATCGCCTGGACGTCGGCATAGAATTGGTCGATCAGCGCCGCGACGGGCAGCACCGATCCGTTGGCGCGCGCCTCGTCGAGCGCGAGGCCGAGATCCTTGCGCATCCAGTCGACGGCCAGGCCGAAATCGAACTGCTCTTCGGCCATCGTCTTCCAGTGATTGGTCATCTGCCAGCTCGACGCCGCGCCGCCCGAAATCGATTCATAGACCTTGTCGAGATCGAGCCCGGCTGCCTGGGCGAAACGTATTCCCTCGGCCAGGCTCTGGATGATGCCGGCAAAGGTGATCTGGTTGACCATCTTGGTCGTCTGTCCGGCGCCGGCTGGGCCGACATGGACGATGCGCGACGAATAGGCCCTGAGCAGCGGCGTCGCGGCCTCCATCGCCGCGGCCGATCCGCCGCACATGATGGCGAGCGAGCCGTTTTCCGCGCCGACCTGTCCGCCGGTCACCGGCGCGTCGACGATCAGAAGCCCCATGCTCTTGCCTTCGACGGCAAGCTGGCGCGCGATCCGCGCCGAGACGGTGGTGTGATCGATGAAGACGGCGCCCTTGCGCATCCCGCGAAATGCTCCTTCGCGGCCGAGCGTGACTTCGGCGAGATCGTCGTCATTGCCGACACAGGTGATGACCGCGTCCGCACCCGCCGCGGCGCTTGCCGGATCGGGAGCGGTGGCGCCGCCATGCGCCGCCACCCAGGCATCCGCCCTGGCGCTGGTGCGGTTATAGACGGTGAGCGTATGTCCGGCCTTCGCCAGATGTCGTGCCATCGGGCCGCCCATCACCCCGATGCCGATAAATGCAATCTTCGCCATGCGCGCCTGCATAGCATTGTTTCCCGTCCGGGCCAGACGGATCGCGGGATGAGTAGGTGCGTGGCGCGAGACGTTTCCTTCCTGGCACATCGCCGCGATTTTCATCCACTGGTGTCCGGGATTGTCTTGGCTGAGGTGGGCGTAAGCCAGACAATCCCTTGGGATGAGCCGGTCATCCTGTTGTCGCGACAAGATCCGGGCCTGCCGCAACCCTCCCCTCCGCGCCTCTGCGGCTCCGCGTGAATCATCCCCGCTTGGCAGTGCCGCCAGTTTGACGGGTTCACGCGGAGACGCGGAGGAGAAAGTGATAGGGCTTGCACCCGTTCCACGAAAATCCTGGACAGCAGTGGATTTTCATCGGGGCGACGGATGGTGGATGACGCAAGATCGACGGGCCGGGCGACGCCAAGGCGCCGGCCCGATTTCGGATTCCCGCGCGATCACGGCCGGAATTGAGTGCGTGCGCCAGATGGGCTAGGGCCTCGAACCATTATGGCAAGCGAACCCATCCCCTCCGATCTCACGGCCGACCTGCCCGTGACCCTGTCCGACGTGCGCGCGGCGGCGGAGCGGATTAGCGGCGCGGTTGTCCGCACCCCGACATTGTTCAGCCAGACGCTGTCGAACCTGACCGGCGCGCGGGTCTGGCTCAAATTCGAAAATCTCCAGTTCACCGCCGCGTACAAGGAACGCGGCGCGCTCAACACGCTGCTTCAGCTCGACGAGACGGCGCGGCGCAACGGCGTGATCGCCGCGTCGGCGGGCAATCATGCCCAGGGCCTTGCCTATCACGGCGCGCGGCTGGGCATCCCCGTCACCATCGTCATGCCCAAACCGACGCCGATCGTGAAGGTGATGCAGACCGAGGGGCATGGCGCCACGGTGGTGATGCATGGCGAGACCTTCGATGCGGCCTATGCCCATGCGCGCGAGCTCGAGGTCGAGCGCGGCCTTGCGTTCGTCCATCCCTTCGACCTGCCCGACATCATCGCGGGCCAGGGCACCGTCGCGCTCGAGATGCTCGAGGATGCGCCCGAGATCGATACCTTCGCGATTCCGATCGGCGGGGGCGGGCTCATCTCGGGCATGGGCGTCGCCGCGCGCGCGCTGAAGCCCGACATCACGCTGATCGGCATCCAGGCCGAGCTGTATCCCAGCATGTACAATCGCGTGAAGGGGGCGGCGCTGCCCTGCGAGGGCGATACGCTGGCCGAGGGCATCGCGGTCAAATATCCCGGCCAGCTCACCGCGCGTTTCGTCGAGGCGCTGGTCGACGACGTGCTGCTGGTCAGCGAGCGCAAGCTGGAGGAAGCGGTGAGCCTGCTCCTCCAGATCGAGAAGACCGTGGTCGAGGGCGGCGGCGCCGCCGGCCTTGCGGCCTTGCTCTGCTATCCCGAGCGGTTTCGCGGCCGCAATGTCGGCATCGTCCTGTCGGGCGGCAATATCGATACGCGGCTGCTGGCGAACGTGCTGCTGCGCGATCTGGCGCGGTCGGGCCGGCTGGCGCGGCTGCGCATCCGGTTGCAGGATCGCCCGGGCGCCCTGTTCCACGTCGCCAAGATCTTCCATGAGGAACAGGTCAACATCATCGAGATCTATCACCAGCGCGTCTTCACCTCGCTGCCCGCCAAGGGGCTGATCACTGATATCGAATGCGAGACCAAGGATGCCGCGCATCTCGACGGGCTGATGGCGGCGCTGCGCGCCGGCGGCTATTCGGTGAGCATGGTGGAACTGGCCTGATTTCGGGGCTTTGAAACGCCCAAACGCTGCGCGAGCTTCATCAGGGTTCGATGAGTCATGCGCATCGATCCAGGCCTTTGATATCGCATCATTTTGTGCGGAAAACCGGTGTCCGCTTTTCCCCGCGATGCTCTGGTATTAACCCTTCACTGTCCCGTTTTGAATCGCATCGTTCCGCACGAAACTGCGCGCGACGCATCTTTCGTGGTAAACGCGCTTTTCAACCCCGCATTGTGAATCCATAACTTCGAAACAAGGTGAAGCAGTCGTAAAGGTTTCGGGGGGAAAGTTCAGGTGAGCGCACCATTTCGCTTTCCACGTTTTTTCGTCACGAGCCCCAGCCCGTGCCCCTATCTGCCGGGAAAGGTGGAGAGGAAGGTCTTTACGGAGCTTTCGGGGCCGCACGCCGCAGAACTGAACGACGCACTGGGCCGCATCGGTTTCCGCCGCAGCCAGGGGGTCGCGTACCGGCCGAGCTGCAGCGATTGCCAGGCCTGTATCTCGGTTCGCGTCGTCGCGAGCGATTTCGTGCCGAGCGCCAGCCATCGCAAGCTGATGCGCCGTCAGGGCGATCTTCAGGTCAGCGCCTGCAAACCCTGGTCGACGGGCGAGCAATTCGATCTGCTGCAACGCTATCTGGATGCGCGCCATCCCGGCGGCGGCATGGCGCAGATGGACGAGCTCGATTATGCCGACATGGTCGAGCACACGCCGGTCAACAGCCATGTCATCGAATATCGCGAGCCCGCCGCCGATGGCGGCCCGGGCCGGTTGATCGGCGCCTGCCTGACCGACCAGCAGGCCGACGGGCTGTCGATGATCTACAGCTTCTTCGACGCCGCGCATGAGAGCCGGCCCGGCCTCGGCACCTATATCATCCTCGACCATATCCGCCGCGCGGCCAGCGCGGGCTTGCCCTATGTCTATCTGGGTTACTGGATCCAGGGATCGCAGCGCATGGCGTACAAGACCAATTTCCGGCCGATCGAGCGGCTGACGCCCGGCGGCTGGGAAGTGTTCGATCCGCCGGCGCCGGGCTTTGTCGAGCGCCGCGCGCGCGAACGGGAAACCGTTTTCGGCTGAGGCCTATCCTTTTTCCTTCTTCTTGAAAATGTTCGAAGGCGATCGCTTCTGGCTGAGGTTAAAGGGGTGTGCCGACATTCCTCTGCTCTTGCGCGTCGCTTGAGCTGACGCCATCAGCCTTCAATGAATAACGCTTTCGTACTCAGGATTCTCGAGCATCCGAACGGTAGCGAGCGTGTGCTGATCCTCCGCCGGTCGGATGGCGTTTATACGTATCGAAGGCAGTGGCGGGGGCCTCTCCTGCGAATAGGCGATACCGGATATGAAGAATGGGATCCGGCTGGGCCCGATTGTGGCTTGTATGATGGCCTCGACACGGCCGAAGCGGAGGCCAGGCAGCGCATTCCTTGGCTGAAAGCCTTATTCCATTGATCAAGGTTAGGAGTGAATGCCCACTCAATTCGCCGGCATGAACTGTGGAACCGGGATATTAAGGTGACATGTCATCACCGTAATACGAGAAAATATTCTGAGGAGAGAGTACGGCTTTGTTCCAGGCTCGGTTTATGGAAATCCATCTCGAGCCCTTCCTGGGTGTGTTGCATCTCCCCAAATTCGGAGCTGCCAGATGATCGGAAAATAACGTGAAATTTCTTATTTTTCCCATCGCTATCTTGATTTCTGGCTGTTCGGAACGTGTCCCGAGCAGTCAGTCCATTGAGAAATCCTGCGCTCATGCGTGGAATGTCATGCCGTCGCGGCAAAGACTGGAATTTGGAAACTGGGTTAACTTCAGAAATCTATGCAAAAATAATGCTTGGGTTTCGCAATGCCGTAGCGGCAGATTGGATTTCGCTGATAGCGGTGACACCGTCTGTGCCAATGAAGGTGGGAGTGTTCGGGATTTTAAATTCCCAGATGGATGACTGTCTACTATTATTACTTATTACGATGCCAGTGTTATTACGGTGATCGCAGGGCACGGTCCAGACATGACACCTTGCTTAACCCCTAAAATGCTTTTGATTTTGGTCCGCGCTTCTTCGGCCTGAGGGAAAGGCCGGTCCGTGCTTCCATATCCTCAAGCCATTGCACCGAGCCAACCGGGCGGCCAATGCTTTCGGCCTTGCGCAAGGCGGCGTAGGTGAAGGCTTCATCGAAAGCCTCATCGAGGAAGGCGGCGAAATCCCCGACGCGCTCCAATGCCGGCGCAACCGCGACGATGCCGTCGCCGCTCCCCTCGCACAGCGCGCGGGTGCTCGACCATTTCCAGTCGATCGCACGCCTCACCAGTCGCGCCCGGACGGGATTGAGCGCCACGTAGCGAAAGGCGGCGACGAGATGCGCTTCATCCATTGCCACCGAGCTGAACCGACCCTGCCACAGATGGCCGGTCTTGCGCATCCGCGCATTGATATAGCCCGTGTAGCGTCGATGCAGATCGCCGAAGGTTCGCCGCAAGCCGTCTTCATCCTGGGGGACGAGGACGATATGAACATGGTTGGGCATCAGGCAGTATGACCAGATCTCCGTATGCGCACGCCCGGCTGCCTCGGCGAGCAGATCGAGATAGAGCGCATAGTCGCCGTCCTCGAAGAAGGTCGGCTCGCGTCGGTTGCCCCGCTGTGTCACATGATGTGGGATGCCCGGAAACACGAAGCGAGGAAGGCGAGCCATGCAGCAGATGCTGGCACAATATGGGGGTTAAGTAAGCTGTCACCGTAATTCCACCGTAATTCTACAAGTCTTACCAGGATTGAGTGAAATTGGCAGTAAATCCCCGGGAATTCTTGCGGATCGCCTTGCTACAAAATCTCCAAGACTGATTGGTGATGTTATGATTAATCTTGATGGATCTACAAATAATATAGATAACAGACTTAGAAGATTCCTAGACAGGAATAGGAATTATCAGGATATGGAGGAGCAATTCTGCAATGCGCATATGTTCGCGTGCTAAAGAGATTCTGATATGAAAATTAGAGAAATTGGCATTTATACTTTTGGAGCCTGCGCTTCCATGGTTCTGGCACTATTTTTGTGGTACGCCTATGAAATGTCGGGTGCAATTCAAATAATTAAATCGAGAGAAAATATAAGAGAATGTAATCGATATATTGAAAATAGCGTGATTGACGACGCGATAGCAAGGGATATAATAAATATAGTGGGAATTTCAAAGAGATCAATACTTATGTTTAAAACATCGAAGGCAATATTTATAGCTCAAATGAGGATATTCTATCCTATTGGTATCAGGCGTAGCCTTGTTCTGAAAGTAAGTTCCGGTCCAATTGAAAATTGCTCACGGCTATGAGTTGACATCCATAAGATCGGATTGCAGTGACATGTGGGATTGCAGTGACATCTGCAAAACCCCCTAAATTATTGACGGTCGCCGCGATTGCAGCCACGGCCCGGCTTCCACGCATCGTCCTTCCCGGCATCTCCCTACACATGACCCAGCGCGGTAATCGCTAAGATCCAGTCTTCCTCGAGCAAGGCGAGGCAGCCGATAAAATCTGATGAGGAGTTCGACCTGTGCCACATCCCAATATCTGGGGAGCGGCGTTAGCGCTCTCGTGCCTGGCAATCGCTGCCCCCGCAAATGCGAGCAGTGCGGACCAAGGCTATACATCGTCCATATTGACAACAACCGACGGGCGGGCATTTTTCGAGCAGAATGGAATCCGGACGACAAGGCCGGCATGCGCAACGGCGACCAGATGGGTGATCGACGTGACCACCGCGACGGGACAAGCCATGCTCGCGAACCTGCTGAGTGCGAACGCGCAAAATCGGAAGGTTTTCATCAGCGGCACGAGCAATTGCGCCGCCTGGGGCGACAGCGAAACCGCTGCCGGTATCATGCTGGCCGACTGACGCATCGAAGGCGCGGCGCCGGTTAAAATGGCGACGGGACCGCTTCGCTTCGCCCCAACTCCCCCATCATGTACCCAATCCCCTCAATCCGCCGGCATGAACGGCGGATCCGGGATGGTCGCGCGCGCTTCGTTGAGCAGCATGCCCCAGCGGACCGACAGGTCGTTGAAATACCGATCGTCCCAGTCGATGCGGCGGCGGATATCGGGCTGGGTACGGTCCGACGGGATCACGATGAGGTCGAGCGGGCGGCCGACCGCCAGGTTGGATCGCATCGTGCTGTCGAACGAGATCAGGCCGACTTTCACCACTTCGCCGAGCGGGGTCGAATAGGACAATGCGCGGTCGAGGATCGGCTTGCCATATTTGGTCTCGCCGATCTGCAGGAACGGCGTTTCCGGATAGCATTCGATGAAATTGCCCTGGCTGTAGATCATGTAGAGCCGGAGCGGCTCGCCGCCGATGCTGCCGCCGATCAGGAAGGAGACGCCGGTGTTGATGCTGGTGCCCTGGAGCGTGCCCTCCAGGTCGCTGCGGGCATGGTGGATCGCCTCGCCGACGAGCTGCGCCGCGCGGAAGATCGTCGGCATGTCCTCGATCCGGCGCACCCGGCCTTCATGCTCGGGATCGGGCAATCCCTCCCGCAGCATCGCCAGCGCCGACTGGGTGACCGACAGATTGCCGGCGGTCATGCCGACGACGATGCCGCGCGGGCCGTCCTCCAGCATGTGGAGTTTGCGATAGGTCGAGATGCTGTCGACGCCGGCATTGGTCCGCGTGTCGGCGATCATGACCAGGCCGGCCTCGACGAGCATTCCAACACAATAGGTCATTAGTTCTGCTGCTGGCTCTGGGACATGCTGACGCGCACATCGACGGACAGATTCTCATCGCCGCCGCCTGTGCGCGCCCCGGATAGCGGAGCCGCGGCGGCATAGTCCAGCCCCGTGGCGACGCGGACATAGGCGTCGTCGGCGCAGATGCCGTTGGTCGGATCGAAACCGATCCAGCCGAAACCCTCGACATGCGCCTCGGTCCAGGCATGGGCGGCGGGCTGTTGCTCGAGCCCGTCGCGGCGGAAGAGATGGCCCGAGACGTAACGCGCCGGCGTGCCCATCACGCGCGCCGCCGCGCAGAAGATATGCGCGAAATCCTGGCAGACGCCGTGCCCCGCATCGAATGCCGAGCCCGCATCGGTCTCGACCCCGGTCTTGCCGGGATCGAACCGCATCCGCCGGTTGAGCTCGCGATTGAGCAGATGCAGCCGCGACAATTCGTCCTTCTCGACCGCGATCAGCCGCTCTGCCAGTTCGCTGATCGCCGGATTATGCCGGCTGAGCGGGGTCGGGCGCAGGAACAATGTCGGCGGCAGCGGTTCGGGCGCGTCGCGGATCACCCCGGCGGTGTCGTCGGTGAACACCTCTCCCCACACATTGACGCTGACATGGTCGACCGGGCCGGGCACGTAGAGCATCGTCACCTTGTTGCCATAGCCGTCGACATGGTTGCGCAGACGCGCGTCGCATTCGACGTCGAGCGTCCAGTTGACGATGATCTGGCCGGCATGGCTGGCCGGCGTCACCCGCAGCAGCTGGATGATCCGCGTCTGCGGCTGGCTGAACCGATAATCGGTGCGATAGTCGATGGTCAGGTGCATGACGCCTCAGGTGAACCGGAACTGCTCGGCGATCGCCGCGTCCAGTTCGTTATTGTCGCGGATGAAGCCCAGCAGGAACTGGTGCAACCCATTCTGGAAAACCGTGTCGATCGACAGTCGTTCCAGCGCGGCCTCGCGACGCCGGGCCAGGCGGTCGGCCTGACCCTGTTTGCCGATCGCGCCGGAGATCGCGCTGAGCATCTGGCTCGCTTCGTCGGCGGTGGCGACCAGCGAGCGCGGCATGGCGCGGCGGAAGATCAGCATCTCGGCGACCAGCCAGGGTTTCAGGCCCTGGGGATAGAGCATGTGATAGGCAGTGCGCGCCGACACGACCTGAAGCAAAGTGAGCCATTGGTCGCGGTCGATCATGCCGCCGACCTTTTCGCCCTCGGGCAGCAGCAGATGATATTTGACGTCGAGCAGCCGCGCGGTCGATTCGCCGCGCTCGATGATCGATCCCAGCTTCACGAACCAATAGGATTCGCTGTGCAGCATCCGGTTGATCGCGCCTTCGAAGCCACGGGCCTCGGCCTTGATCTGATCGGCCAGGTTGAGCGTCGCCTGGGTACCGCCCGTGCTTGTCCGCCCCTTCAGATTGTTCCAGGCGCGGTTGATCGTCTCCCACGCCTCGCGGGTCAGCGCGACGCGCGCGGCGCGTGCGTTCAAACGGGCGGACTGGATGCACGAGCGGATCGAGCTGGGATTGCTCTCGTCGAGCGCCAGATAGCGGCTGACATGCATGGGCGAGATATTCTCGCCCGTCGCCCTGAAACCCTGCGCCGCCGACGCCACGGCGAGCGCGCTGGTCCAGGCGCCCATGCCGGCCGGGCGGGCCGAAAGCGAGTCGAGCCGGATCGTCGCTTCGAGCAGCCGGGCGGTGAATTCGGCGCGTTCGACATAGCGGCCGATCCAGTAGAGGTTCGACGCGGTGCGCGACAGCATGATCAGGCTCATTGCGCCGACCCCTGCGTCTGGGCCTGTCCTTGCACCTGGCTTTGCTCCTGCCCCTGTCCTTGCGATTGCGTCTGCGACTGGGCCGGAGGGGCGGGCCTGTCCATCAGCACGAAACTGTCCTTGGTGCCGCCGCCCTGGCTGGAATTGACGACGAGCGATCCTTCCTTGAGCGCGACGCGGGTCAGCCCGCCCGGCGTCACGGTGACGCCGTCGCGCCCGGTGAGCAGGAAGGGGCGGAAATCGACATGGCGGGGCGCAATGCCCTTGGCGGTCCAGGTCGGAACCGTCGACAGCGCCAGTGTCGGCTGTGCGATATAGCGTGCGGGCTCGGCCTTCAGCGCGGCGCGGAAATCCTCGATCTCCGCGCGGCTCGCGGTCGGCCCGACCAGCATGCCATAGCCGCCCGATCCATCGACGAGCTTGACCACCAGCTGCTCGAGATTGTCGAGCACATATCTGAGCGCCTCGGGCTCGCGGCAGCGCCAGGTTTCGACATTGGGCAGCTTGGCCTCGCCGCCCGAATAATATTTCACGATCTCAGGCATATAGCTGTAGATCGCCTTGTCGTCGGCGATGCCGGTGCCGGGCGCGTTGACGATGGTGACATTGCCCGCCTGCCAGGCCGACATCAGCCCGGCGACGCCGAGCATGGATTCGGGGCGGAAGACCAGCGGGTCGAGGAAATCGTCGTCGACGCGCCGATAGATCACATCCACGCGCACCCGGCCCGATATGGTGCGCATATAGACCACATCCTCGTCGACCTCGAGGTCGGATCCCTCGACCAGCGCGATGCCCATCGTGTCGGCGAGGAAGCTGTGTTCGTAGAATGCGGAATTGAAATGGCCGGGAGTCAGCAGCACGCAGACCGGATCGCGCCGCGCGCTTTCGGGCGCGACCGAGACGAGCGTGCGGAACAGCGAATCATGATAGGTGTCGACCGGGCGCACCGGATAGGTTTCGAACAGCTCCGGACAGAGCCGCAGCATCGCCTCGCGATTCTCGATCATGTAGCTGACGCCCGACGGCGTGCGGGCATTGTCCTCCAGCACGAAAAAGGCGTCGGGCCCGGTGCGCACGAGATCGATGCCGCAGATGTGCGCATAGATGCCGTGCGGCGGCCGCGCCGCCGAGGCGGGCACGCAGAATTGCGGGTTGGTGAAGATCAGCTCGGCGGGAACGACGCCGTCGGCCAGGATGCGCTGCGCGCCATAGATGTCCTGAAGAAAGGCGTTGAGCGCCTCGACACGCTGGACCAGCCCTTCGGACAGCGACGCCCATTCGCCGGGCGTGAAGATCCGCGGCACGATGTCGAAGGGGATGATGCGCTCCGCGCTTTCCTCTTCGCCATAAACGGCGAAGGTGATGCCGAGATCGCGGAAATATTGTTCGGCGGCGCCCTGTCTTCGTTCGAAATCGGCGGGCGGTGTGGCCTTTGTCCAGGCGGCCAGATCCTCCAGCCCGGGCCGGGCCTGGCGCCGTGCGCCAAAGCCCCAGATCTCATCGAATGTCCCGCGTCCTGCCATGCCCGTGATATCGAACCCGCTTCCCCATTGCGTCTCAGGCGCGGAGACTGCACGGCTTTGTTGCGTTGCACAAGGGGGCTGGGTTCATCGCTTCAAAGCGTGAAAATGCCTTCGATCACGGTGACGCAGCGGCCGCCCAGGATCACGCGGTCGTCGTCGAGGCGGCAGGTGAGGTGTCCGCCGCGCCGGCTGGCCTGATAGGCGGTGAATGCGTTCCGCCCCAGCCGCTTCGCCCAATAAGGGACGGCGACCGCATGCGCCGATCCCGTCACCGGATCTTCGTCGACGCCGACGCCGGGGGCGAAGGCGCGGCTGACGATATCGGTCTCGGCGCCCGGCGCGGTGACGATGGTCAGCACGTCGCCATCGGCGGCCAGCGCGCGGAAATCGGGCCGGATCGCGCGCACGATCGCTTCGTCCTCGACCACGATCAGGGCGTAGCGGCTGTTGTGCCACAAGGTCTCGACCGCCGAGTCCAGCCCGAGTGCCGCGACCAGATCGGGCAGCGGCCTGGGTTCGGGCGCCCGGACGGGCAGGGCGAGCGCATAGCCGTCGTCGGTGCGCGACACGTCGAGCAATCCGGCCCGGCGCGTGCGGAAGCGGACGGTGGCGCGCGCCGGATCGGCCGCGAGCACGACATGGCCGCTGGCGAGCGTGGCATGGCCGCACAGGGTCACTTCGCCGCCGGGGGTGAACCAGCGCAGCTCATAATCCGCTTCGCCGCCGGCGTCGGGCAGGATGAAGGCGGTTTCGGAAAGGTTGTTCTCCCCGGCGATCGCGAGCAGCACATCGTCGTCGAGCCAGGCGTCGAGCGGGATCACCGCGGCCGGATTGCCGGTGAAGGGCCGGTCGGCAAAGGCGTCGACCTGGGTGATCGCCAATTTCATCGCGGCGCTTTCATAGCGGCGTTTCCCTCAATTGCTCGTCATCCTGACCCGCGCGATCGATCTGGCCGACCGGATCGGGGTGGATCAGGATCTCGACGTCGGGAAACTCGATAGCGAGCTTCGCTTCGACTTCGTCCATGATGCGATGCGCCTCCGCGACGGTCAGGTCGGGGTCGACGCGGACATGGAACTGGACGAAATCCTGCGCGCCGCTGGTACGGGTGCGCAGGTCGTGGATGTCGACCAGTTCGGGATGGCGCGCCGCGATCGCCAGGAAGCGCGCACGCTTCTCCGCCGGCCATTCCTTGTCCATCAGCTGGTCGATCGCCTGGGACGAGGCCCGCCACGCGCCGTAGAGCAGCCACAGCGCGATGAGCACGCCGAAGACCGGATCGGCGCCGGCGACGCCCAGATATTGCTCGATGACGAGCGCCGCGATGACCGCGCCGTTGAGCAGCAGGTCGCTTTGATAATGGACATTGTCGGCGCGGATCGCGACCGACCGGGTGTGCGCGATCACGCTGCGCTGATAGGCGACCAGGCCGAGCGTCAGCAGGATCGCGACGACCGAGACGCCGATGCCATATTCGGCATTGGCGGTGGTATCGCCCGCCATCATTCGTGAAGCGGCGCGGGCCGCGATCGCCAGCGCGGAGACGGTGATGACGACCACCTGGAACATCGCGGCGATCGCCTCGGCCTTGCCATGGCCGAACCGGTGTCCTTCGTCGGCGGGCTGGGCGGCGACATGGACGCCGAACAGGGTGACGAGCGACGCCAATATGTCGAGCCCGGTATCGGCGAGCGAGCCGAGCATCGCCACCGAGCCCGTCGCCCATGCCGCATAGCTTTTGAGCAGCAGCAGGACGAAGGCGACCGACAGGCTCGCCAGCGCCGCATTGCGCGTCAGTCGGGCACGGTCGCCGGGCGACGTCGCTACCGTCGTCATGGATAAAGGAGCGTCTCGCGCCATCCCCCGGCTCCGGCATCGTCGCTGCGCAGGAACAGCCGCCGTTCGTGCAGCCGATATTCGCGGTCCTGCCAGAATTCGATCCGCGCGGGCGTGACGAGATAGCCCGACCAATGCGGGGGGCGGGGAACGTCGCCGCCCTCGAAACGCGCCTTGGCTTCGTCGAAACGGCGCTCGAACGTCTCGCGCGCGTCGAGCGGGCGCGACTGGTCCGATGCCCAGGCGCCAAGCTGCGAATCGCGGTGGCGCGTCGCGAAATAGGCATCCGCCATCGCGTCGGTCACGGTCGAGACCGATCCCTCGATCCGGACCTGGCGGCGCAGCGATTTCCAGTGGAAGAGCAGGGCAGCATGCGGGCTGGCGGCGAGCTGGTCGGCCTTGCGGCTTTCCTGGTTGGTGTAGAAGACGAAGCCCTCCGGGCCGTGCCCCTTGAGCAGCACCATGCGCACCGACGGCCGGCCTTCGGCATCGACCGTGGCGAGGGCCATCGCGTTGCTGTCATTGATCTCGCCGGCGCGCGCCGTGGCGAACCAGTCGTCGAAAAGGGCAAAGGGATCCTGCGTCATGGGGGCGGTTTAAGCGATCGCGCGGCGATGCCAAAGGGCCAGTTGCATGGATATGGCGCTCATGCGCCGCGTGCACCCGTAAGCACCGGCCGCAGCGACTCCGCCTGCGCGGCGATCGCATCGATGATCTCGCGCACGGGGGCGACGCCGCGCAGGCGTTCGGGATAGACCAGCCAGAGTTCGCTCGCCTCGACATCGAAGCAGCGCACCAGATCGGGGGCGCCATGGCCGGCGACGCACGGGATCGCGCCGACGCATCCGCCGCCGCGGACGATCGCGATCAGCGCGCCGATGGTATTGGTGACATGGATGATATTGGCGCCGAGCGCCGCCGCCGCGTCGCGCGGTGCGCCATCGAGCGTCGCGATGCCATGCGTCAGGATCGTTTCGAAGCTGGGCATGCCGTGGCGATCGATATAATCCTGCGTGGCGTAAAGCGCCCATTGGCTGTCGGGCAGGCGACGGCGGACGAGCAGCGGATCGTTGGGCGTCACGCCCGCGCGGATGGCGATATCGGCTTCGCCGCGGCGCAGATCGGCAATGTCGCTCGAAACCGCGATTTCGATCCGGATCCCGGGGTGAAGCGCGCGAAATCGCGAGGCGACGGGCGCGATCAGCAGATCGGCGATGCTGTCGACCGCGGTCACGCGGATCACGCCCGCGCCGACCCGGCGAATGGCGCCCGCCATATCGGCAAAGATGTTGCCGCCGGCCTCGATCGCCTCTGCGGCGGGCACCAGAGTGCGGCCGGCCTCGGTCAGCGCGTAGCCGGAGGGCCCTCTGTCGAACAGCCGGATCCCCAGCGCCGATTCCAGCGCCGCGATCCGCCGTGCGCAGGTGGTCTGGTTGACGCCCAGCCGCTGCGCGCCGCCCAGCGTGCTGCCCGCGCGCGCCACGCTCAGGAAATAGGCGACGTCACCAAGCTCCCAATCGATCGCCATTCGACATCATCCGTTCTGCGAATTCGCAGAACGGTTCTGCACGACGGTCGATTGTCTGTCGAGCATCGCCCAAGCTATTCCATATTCACCGAACGGGCGCCGCCCGATCACCGAAACCAGGCCCCTTATTCGCTGATCCGGCGCGCATTGCGTCCGGAAACGGCGCGGCCTTGCCGAAAGGACCCGACATGATCTTCCACGCCTCGATCCCGTCCGACAATCCGCGCCGCACCGCCGAAGCGATCGCGGCGCTGTGGGGCGGCCGCGCCTATCCCTTTCCGCTGCTGGCGCAAGGAAGCTGGGTGGCGCTGGCCGGCGACGATCGCGGCAGCATCGTCGAGGTGCTGCCGCGCGGAACCGAATTCCACCGTCTGTCCGGTGAGCATTGCCTGACGGTCGAGGGCGAGCCGAACCGCCACGGCGCCTATCATCTGCTGATCTCCACCGCGCTCGACATCGAGGATGTGATCGCGATCGCGATCGACAAGGGGTTCCACGCGCACGCGGCCAGCCATGCCGGCCTGCCGGTGATCGAATTCTGGATCGACGATTGCTTCCTGCTCGAGGTGCTGACGCCCGCGGCCGAAGCCATTTATCGCGGCTCGGTGAGCTTTGCCGCGGCCGATGCGATGATCGAGCAGATGGGCGGAATGGCGGCGCTTGCGGCCTGATCCGTTCGGCAAGGTTGCCGCGAGCCGCGCCACGCACTAGCTAAGCGGCATGGCAGATCCATATGCGACTTTGGGAGTGGCCCGCGGGGCGAGCGAGGCCGAGATCAAGAAGGCTTATCGCACGCTCGCCAAGGAGCTGCATCCCGACCGCAACAAGGATAATCCCAAGGCCACCGAACGTTTCGGCCAGGTCACGTCCGCCTATGACCTGCTGACCGACAAGGACAAGCGCGCGCGCTTCGACCGCGGCGAGATCGACGGCGACGGCAATCCGACATCGCCCTTCGGCTTTGGCGGGGGCCATCCCGGCGGCGGACGTCCGGGCGGATCGCAGCATTTCGAGTTCTCTGAAGAGGGGCTCGACCTTGGCGATATCTTCGACGGACTGTTCGGCGGCGGCGGTGCCGGTCGTCAGCGCGGGGGCGGATTCAGCGGCTTCGGCGGCGGACAGCGCCGTGCGCCGCCGCCCAAGGGCGGCAATGTCTCCTACCGGCTGGCCGTGGCGTTCGAGGATGCGGCCGCGCTCAAGCCGCAACGCATCACGCTGCAGGACGGCGCCGCGATCGACCTGAAGCTGCCGGGCGGCGTCGAGACCGGCACGCAGATGCGGCTGGGCGGCAAGGGGCAGCCCGGGCCGGGCGGCGCGGGCGACGCGATCGTCACCATCGAAGTGCGGCCGCATCGCTTCTTCACGCGCGACGGCGACAATGTGCGGATCGACCTGCCCATCACATTGTCCGAAGCGGTGCTCGGCGCGAAAGTGAAAGTGCCGACGGTCGACGGCGCGGTGATGCTCGGCATCCCGGCCGGGTCGACATCGGGCAAGGTGCTGCGGCTGAAAGGCAAGGGGTTCCACGCCAAATCGGGCACGCGCGGCGACCAGCTCGTCACGCTGATCGTCGATATTCCCGCCGACGATGCGGCGCTGACCGCTTTCGTCCGCGACTGGCAAGGGGATGCTGCGCGGAACCCGAGGGCGGCCCTGGGGGGTTAACCTCGTACGATGCAGGACATATCCCCCCAATCGCCGGAGGAGAGGCGCAAGCGGCTCTCCGGCGCGAGGGCGGCGATGCAGGGTGGGCTCGACCGGATCCGGCCCGGCACCTATCCCTTCACGGTCGCCAAGCGGGTGGTGATTGGCGTCTATAATGACGGCTTCATCCATGCCGGCAATCTCGCCTATCTCGCGCTCGTCACGCTTTTCCCCTTCTTCATCGTCGCCGCCGCGGTCGCGCGGCTGTTCGGACGGACCGAGGACGGGCTCCACGCGGTCGACGCCTTTCTGCGCACCGTGCCGCCGGGGGTCGCGGAAGTCCTGGCCAAGCCGATCAGCGACGTTCTGAGCGCGCGTTCGGGCTCGCTGCTCTGGCTGGGCGCGCTCGTCGGGCTCTGGACCACGGGCAGCTTCATCGAGACGATCCGCGACATCCTGCGCCGGGCCTATGGCGTGCGCTATTCGCGGCCCTTTTGGGAATATCGCCTGGGGTCGATCGGGCTGATCGTCGGATCGGTCATCCTGGTGATGATCGCCTTCAGCTTCCAGGTGATATTGCTTGCCGCCGAGCAGTTCATCATCCGGGTGCTGCCGGTCGAATCGGATCTGGCCAGTTTCGTCACCTTCTCCCGCGCGGCACCGGGGCTGGCCTTGTTCGCGGCGATGTACATGCTGTTCGTGTCGCTGACGCCCAAGGCGTATCGTGGTCGCGAATATCCGAAATGGCCGGGCGCGCTGACCGTGACGATCTGGTGGCTCGGCGTCGGCACGCTGCTGCCGATGGCGATCGCGCATTTCGGCTCCTACGATCTGACATATGGCAGTCTTGCCGGTGTCATGATTTCGCTCATTTTCTTCTATCTTGTTGGCTTCGGCGTGGTTATCGGGGCCGAACTCAATGCGGCGCTGGCTGAAAGCCCAGGCACGCGGCGCGGGATGGACACTCCGGCGCCTGTCGAGAAGACGGCGTCGACGACAGTTACGGAGGACGTGTGAACGGCTTGATGACCGGAAAGCGCGGGCTGATCATGGGACTCGCCAACGATCGCTCGCTGGCGTGGGGGATCGCTCAGAAATTGCATGCGGCGGGTGCCGAGCTTGCCTTCAGCTATCAGGGCGAAGCGATGGAAAAGCGGGTACGCCCGCTCGCCGAACAGGTCGGCTCGGATTTCCTGATCGATTGCGACGTCTCGGACATGGCCAATCTCGACGCGGCGTTCGCGACGCTTGCCGCGCGCTGGCCGACGATCGACTTCGTCGTCCACGCCATCGGCTATTCCGACAAGAACGAGCTGCGCGGCCTGTATGTCGATACCAGCCTCGACAATTTCCTGCTGACGATGAACATCTCCGCCTACAGCTTCGTCGCGGTGGCGCAGCGCGCGCGGCCGATGATGGCGGCGGGCGGCGCGCTGCTGACGCTGAGCTATTACGGCGCGGAGAAGGTGATCCCGCACTATAACGTCATGGGCGTGGCGAAGGCGGCGCTCGAGGCCAGCGTCAAATATCTGGCGATGGACCTGGGGCCCGAGAATATCCGCGTCAATGCGATCTCGGCCGGGCCGATCAAGACGCTGGCCGCATCGGGCATCGGCGATTTCCGCTATATCCTGAAGTGGAACGAGCTGAACTCGCCGCTGCGCCGCAACGTCACCATCGACGATGTCGGCGGCGCGGGCCTTTATCTGCTGAGCGATCTCGCCAGCGGGGTGACCGGTGAGACGCATCATGTCGATGCCGGCTATCACGTCATCGGCATGAAGGCCGAGGACGCCGCGGACATCGCCCTAGCTTAGGGCTTTCTCCCCTTTTTTGGGGAGAGGGGGAGACGGGCATGAGCTTCAACACGTTCGGCCGTGTGTTTCGCTTCACCAGCTGGGGTGAATCGCACGGGCCTGCGCTTGGCGCGGTGGTGGACGGTTGCCCGCCGGGGCTTGCCCTGTCCGAAGCCGATATCCAGCCCTTCCTCGACAAGAGGCGTCCGGGCCAGTCGCGCTTCACGACGCAGCGGCAGGAGCCCGATCAGGTCCGCATCCTCTCGGGCGCGTTCGAAGGGAAGACCACCGGCACGCCGATCTCGCTGATGATCGAGAATGTCGACCAGCGGTCGAAGGATTATTCGGAGGTCGCCAAGGCGTATCGCCCCGGCCATGCCGATTATGCCTATGACGCCAAATACGGGTTTCGCGACTATCGCGGCGGCGGGCGCAGTTCGGCGCGCGAGACCGCGGCGCGCGTGGCTGCAGGCGCGGTGGCGCGGCTGGCCATCCCCGAAGTGTCGATCCTGGCCTGGGTATCGGAGATCGGCGGCGACGCGATCGATCCGGCGCGCTTCGATCCGCGCGAGATCGAGCGCAATCCGTTCTTCTGCCCCGATCCGCAGGCGGCGCTGCGCTGGGAACGTCTGGTCGACGGCGCGCGCAAGTCGGGATCGTCGCTCGGCGCCGTGATCGAATGCGAATGCCGCGGCGTTCCGGCCGGATGGGGCGCGCCGCTTTACGCCAAGCTCGACAGCGAGCTGGCCGCGGCGATGATGAGCATCAATGCGGTCAAGGGGGTCGAGATCGGCGACGGCTTCGCCGCGGCACGGCTGAGCGGCGAGCAGAATGCCGATCCGATGCGGCCGGGCACCGACGGGCCCGAATTCCTGGCGAACCATGCGGGCGGCATTGCCGGCGGCATCTCGACCGGCCAGCCGGTGCGCGTGCGCGTGGCGTTCAAGCCGACCAGCTCGATCCTGACTCCGGTCGAGACCGTCGACCGCGACGGCGAAGCGACCGAGATCATGACCAAGGGGCGGCACGATCCCTGTGTCGGGATTCGCGGCGTGCCCGTCGTCGAGGCGATGGCGGCGCTGGTGCTGGCCGACCAGAAACTGCTCCACCGCGCCCAGTGCGGCGGCTGAACACACAGGTTCCGCCATCCGTCGTGCTTGCCGAACGACCCGTCGTCGCGCCTCGGCGGGCGGGGCCGGCATCGGGATGAGCTGCGCATCCTAAGCGTGCCCGCGACGTTGACCCGTCGCTACCACAAGCACGTCACTCAGGAGTTTTCATGCGCAATCTGATGATCTTCGCCGGTTCGGCCCTGCTCTTCGCCGGCGCCGCTCAAGCCCAGGACACCGCCACCCAGCCGCCGGCGCCTGCCGAAGCCCCCGCACAGGACGCGAGCACGACGCCGCCCGCCGACCCGGTCGCCCAGCCCGCGGATCCGATGGCGCAGCCGGCATCGGCACCGACCGACAGCGCGGCGCCGGCCGCGGACGAAGCGGACCATGGCAAGCACAAGAAGGGCAAGAAGAAGGACAAGACGCCCGAATAGGCGACGATCCTTCGGGATCGATCGGGCCGGCTGCCGAAAGGCGGCCGGCCTTTTCAGTATGGCGGGGCCTTGATCGCCTTTTGTGCCTTTGCCGCCTCCGCCCACCATTCCAGATCGGCCGCGAATTTCGGGAAATTGCGTTCCAGCCGCCCGCCGCCCTCGCCGACGGGTTCGCCATCGGCATCGAGCGTCTGGTGGATGCGGCCGACCGGCAGGATCTCGGACACGGTCGGCATGCCCATTTCCGCCAGCGACACGCGCCAATTCATCATCGCGCGGACGCCGCCGAAGATGCCCGCCGAATAGCAGGCGATCGCCGAGGGCCGCCAGAACCATTCCTCGAGGAAATGGTCGGTCAGATTCTTGAGGCCCGGCTGGACGCCCTGATTATATTCGCCCGCGACGAAGACAAAGGCATCGGCGCGGCGGATCACGCCCGCGACGCGTTCCAGCGCCTCGGGCGCTTCGCCGGCGGGATATTCCTTGTAAATCCGGTCGAGCATCGGAAAGGCTTCGGCCCTGGCATCGACCAGCGTGGCGGCATGTCCGCGCGCGGCGAAGCGGCGCGTGAGATAATCGGCCAGGCGGATGCCGAGACGGCCGCTGCGATAGGATCCGTAGAACAGCGCGATCTCAAGGCCCATCTTCTACCCCCGTCTGATGCCGATCACCGTACCCTTGGTACCGCTCAGGTCCAGCCGGAATTCGAAATCGGGCCAGCGCTTGCGCCAGCGCTGGAGCACGATCCGTTCGCCCGGACGGGCGCCGTCGTCGAGCAGCACGACGCCGCCCGGCGCGATCCGGTGGAACAGGCATTCGGCGGCGCCGCGCACATAGGGATGGATCGCCCAGGGCGGGCCGTCGATCACCAGCATGTCGATGCGATCGGGCAATGCGGCGATATCGTACCAATAGCCCGGCCAGTCGCCCGGCGCCGGGACCAGCGCCGCGCCGCGCATATCGGCCTCCAGCCCATATTCGGCGAGCCAGCCGCGCGTCGCTTCGATGAAATCCTCATGCTGGTCGAAGCTGACGAGGCGGCCGCCGCCATGGCGCTGGAGAGCGCGGGCGGTGACGAACGACGATGCGCCCGCGCCCAGCTCGACGACGGTCGCGGGGCGGGCGCGCTCGATATGATCGACGATCAGGCCGAGCAGCGCGGTATCGGCCTTCCAGCTTCCCAGATTGGGTAGGGAATCATGCGGCAGCTCCAGCCGATCGAGCAGCGCGATCTTGTCGTCGAGCCGCCCGCCCGACAGGCTACGCAACAGCCAGGGCCAGCCGATCGCGCCGAAGAACAGGATGTGCGCCCGGTCGGAGAGCGAGGTCACGATCTCGCGGGCTTGCGCGCCGTGCGATCGGGGAAGGAGTCCGGTGGCTTCGCGCGTGGTCATCGCAGGGTGGTACACCGCATCGCACGCCAAACAAGCCGTGCGGGCCTCGGTTCCCCTTGCGCCGCAACCCGATGAGCGTGACTCGCCGGGTCGCGGCATGATCGCACATGAAGATTGCGCGAAGCTGTCCCCGGATGCGTCGGCATCCGGGGAGACCTGATCAGTCGGAGAAGGGGTCGCGGACGAGGATGGTGTCCTCGCGCTCGGGGCTGGTCGAAACCAGCGCGACCGGGCACTGGATCAGTTCCTCGATGCGGCGGATATATTTGATCGCCTGTGCGGGAAGCTGTGCCCAGCTCCGCGCGCCGGCGGTCGATTCGTGCCAGCCGTCCATCGTCTCGTAGATCGGCTCGACCGATGCCTGATCCGCGGCATTGCTCGGATAATGATCGATCACCTGTCCGCGCAGCCGGTATCCGGTGCAGATCGCGATCTCGTCGAAGCCGTCGAGCACGTCGAGCTTGGTCAGCGCGATGCCGGTGACGCCCGACACCGCGACCGACTGGCGCACGAGAACGGCGTCGAACCAGCCACAGCGGCGCTTGCGGCCGGTGACCGTGCCGAATTCGTGACCGCGCGTGCCCAGACGCTCACCGATCTCGTTTTCCTGTTCGGTGGGGAAGGGGCCGGAGCCGACGCGCGTCGTATAGGCCTTGGCGATGCCGAGCACGAAGCCGACCGCGCTGGGGCCGAGGCCCGATCCGCCCGCCGCGGCGCCCGCGATGGTGTTGGACGAGGTGACGAAAGGATAGGTGCCATGATCGACGTCGAGCAGCACGCCCTGCGCGCCTTCGAACAGGATGCGGCGGCCACGCTTGCGCGCTTCGTTGAGCATCAGCCAGACCGGCTTGGCGAAGGACAGCACGAAATCGGCGATCTCGCGCAATTCGCTCAGCAATGCCTCGCGATCGACCGGCGGCTCGCCGAAACCGGCGCGCAACGCGTCGTGATGCGCGGTCAGGCGGTCGAGCTGCGGGCCGAGTTCGTCGAGATGCGCGAGGTCGCAGACGCGGATCGCGCGGCGACCGACCTTGTCCTCATAGGCGGGGCCGATGCCGCGCCGGGTCGTGCCGATCTTGCCGGCGCCGCTCGCATCCTCGCGCAGCGCGTCGAGATCGCGGTGAAAGGGGAGGATGAGCGCGCAATTGTCGGCGATGTGCAGCGTTTCGGGCGTCACCTTGACGCCCTGTCCGGTCAGCTTCTCGACCTCGGCCTTGAGCGCCCAGGGGTCGAGCACCACGCCGTTGCCGATCACGCTGGGCGTACCGCGCACGATGCCGGACGGGAGCAGCGAGAGCTTGTAGACATTCTCACCGATGACCAGGGTATGGCCGGCATTGTGGCCGCCCTGGAAACGGACGACCATGTCGGCGCGCTCCGCGAGCCAGTCGACGATCTTGCCCTTGCCCTCGTCGCCCCATTGGGCGCCGATTACTGCGACATTTGCCATGTGTACGAGTCTCCGCCTGCCGAGCGGATCCGGGACGCCCTTCGACAGGACTCGGCGACCGGATGCGATTAATGCGGGCGCTGCCCGCGTTCGGCGGCCCCTCTGCCTTCGGCGGGGCCGAAGGTCAAGCGATCACAGCGGGTGGGGCGCTCCGTCGTGCAGGATATGCGAACAGATCTGCGCCGCCGGGCTGTCGTCCTCGGTCAGTGCGGCCACCGTCACCCAGCCGGCCTCGCGCAGGCGCGCCGCCTCGGCCGGATCGGCGCCGAAGGGCACGAACAGGCGGCGACGCGCCTCCGTCGCCAGGCCGGCATCGACCAGCGGATCGCAATAGAGCGAAAAGCCGATCGCCGGTTCCTCGCGTCCGTCGGGATGGACGATGGTATAGGATCCGCCGCGCCCGATCTCGCCGCTGACGCCCTCGGCGAACAGCGAGAAGCCGAACCAGTTCTGATATTCGAAGCCGTGGCGCTCGGTGGGATCGAGCGTGATCGCGACCTTGCCGCGCACGGCCGCCGCGATCCGCTCCAGCCCGTCGAGGCGCGATCCGAGCGTGCCGGCCGTATCGAAGGCGCGGAGCCGCGCGATCGCGGCATCGAAGGTGCCGGCAGCTTCGACCAGCGGCAGGAAGGCGTCGGCGCCCCGCGCCACGAGGCCGCCCGCATCCTTGGCATCGAGCAGCGCGCGAACCTCCGACGCCTCGGCGGCATCGAGCGGCAATGGGCCGGCGGCGAGATGGTCGACCAGATCGGGCAGGGTGAAATCGATGGTGAGCCCGGTCACGCCCGCGCGCGTCAGTGCCTCGACCGCGACGCTGACGATCTCGAGCGCGGCGGCGACGGTGTCGAGCCCGACCAGTTCGGCGCCGACCTGCATCATCTCACGCTCGGGGCGCAATTGCGTCGCCTTCAGCCTGAGCACCGGCCCGCCATAGCTGAGCCGCAGCGGGCGCGGGTGGTGCGCCATGCGGGTCGCGGCGATTCGGCCGACCTGGGTGGTGATGTCCGGACGGATCGCCATGGTCCGTTGCGAGACGGGATCGACGAAGCGCAGCAGATCCTGTGCGCTTGTCGTCTTCAGTCCGGCGCGCAGCCCGTCCTCGAACTCGGCGAGCGGCGGCGAGACGCGCTCATAGCCATAGCCGGTCGCGGTATCGAGCACGCAACGCACCAGTCGCGCCGATGCGTCCGCCTCGGGCGGCAGTCGGTCGCGATATCCTTCGGGAAGCAGTCCGGGCAGCAGGGTCATGCGGTCCCCTCAGACGAATTGGCGGATGAACACAAATGTTGCGGCAATACCCAGCGCCGTGCGGCCGGCATGAAGCCGCCCCCATTGCCGGATGAGCGGCTGCGCGTTGCCCGGGTCGGACAGTTTTTTCAACCGATTGTTGGTCGGCATGATCGCGATGAAGGTAAAGGGCCAGTTGGCGAGGATCAGCAGGGCGCCGGTCAGCCAGCCCGGACCGCCGCCGATCCACCAGGCCCAGATCGCCGCAGCGCCGGAGACGATCGCAAGCCCGGCCTGGAGCGGGGCGGCGCGATCATAGCTCATGCGCCATTGATCGAGCATCGCGGCGGGCGGCAGCGTCAGCCGCACCGGCTGCTCGACGAGCGTGATATAGGCCGCCGCGCCGGTGAAGAGCGCGGCGGCCAGAAGAGCGATGGACTGGACGATCAATGGAACCTCCGCCGAACGGGCAGAGGCGTCTTATCAGAATTTGAGCGCCTTCACCCGCTTGACGCCCGGCAGGTTGCAGACCGCCCACAGCACCGGCTCGGGCACCGGCGAATCGACCGAGAGCAGCAGCGCGGCTTCACCGCCCGGGCCCGCGGCGCGACGGCCGAGATGGAAAGTGGCGATGTTGATCTCCGCTTCACCCAGCGCCGATCCGATGCGGCCGATGAAACCGGGCGCGTCCTGATTGACGACATAGAGCATCTCGCCGTCGAGATCGGCCTCGACCTTGATGCCGTGCAGTTCGACGAGCCGCGGTTCGGCGTTGGAGAACAAAGTTCCCGCGACCGAGCGCTCGCCCGCGTCGGTCGAGACCGTGACGCGCAGCAGCGTGTGATAATCGCCCTCGCGATCGTGGCGCACCTCGCGCACGTCCAGCCCGCGTTCGCGCGCCAGATGGGGTGCGTTGACCATGTTCACCGTGTCCGAATAGGCGCGCATCAGGCCCGACAGCACGGCGGCGGTGATCGGCTTGGGATTGAGCTCCGCCGCGGCGCCCTCGACCTCGACCGCGACGCCCTTGATCTTGTCGCCCTCGAGCTGGCCGACCAGCGAGCCGAGCTTTTCGGCGAGCGCCATATAGGGGCGCAGCTGCGGCGCTTCCTCGGCGGAGAGCGAGGGGACGTTGAGCGCGTTGGTGATGCCGCCATTGACCAGATAATCGGCCATCTGCTCGGCGACCTGCAGCGCGACATTGACCTGCGCTTCGCTGGTCGACGCGCCGAGATGCGGGGTCGAGATGAAGTTGGGCGTGCCGAACAACGGGCTCGCCGTGGCAGGCTCCTCCACGAAGACGTCGAGCGCGGCGCCGCCGACATGGCCCGAATCGAGCGCGGCCTTCAATGCCGCTTCGTCGACCAGTCCGCCGCGCGCGCAGTTGATGATGCGCACGCCCTTCTTGGTCTTGGCGATGTTCTCGGCCGACAGGATGTTGCGCGTCTGATCGGTCAGCGGGGTGTGCAGCGTGATGAAGTCGGCGCGGGCGAGCAGTTCGTCCAGCGTCACTTTCTCGATGCCCAGTTCCACGGCGCGCTCGGGGGTGAGGAAGGGGTCATAGGCGGCCACCTTCATCTTCAGCCCGCGCGCGCGGTCGGCGACGATCGAGCCGATATTGCCGGCGCCGATCAGGCCCAGCGTCTTGTTGGTGAGCTCGACGCCCATGAAGCGGTTCTTTTCCCACTTGCCCGCCTGGGTGGAGGTGTCGGCCTCGGGAAGCTGGCGGGCGAGCGCGAACATCAGCGCGATGGCGTGTTCGGCGGTGGTGATCGAATTGCCGAACGGCGTGTTCATCACCACCACGCCCTTGGCCGAGGCGGCGGGGATGTCGACATTGTCGACGCCGATGCCGGCGCGGCCGACGACCTTCAAATTGGTCGCGGCGTCCAGGATCTCCTTGGTGACCTTGGTGGCGGAACGGATCGCGAGGCCGTCATACTGGCCGATGATCGCGATCAGCTCTTCCTTGGTCTTGCCGGTGATCTCATCGACTTCGACGCCACGCTCGCGGAAGATCGCGGCGGCCTGGGGATCCATTTTGTCGGAAATAAGGACTTTGGGCATGGTGAAAACCTTTCTGGTTTTCGTCATCCCGGCCGCAGCGGGAATCCCCGGTTCTTTTGCATATTCGGGCGAAAAGAAGGGAGATCCCGGCCTTCGCCGGGATGACGTAAATGGGAGTCAGGCGGCCTTTACGGTCGCATAGGCCCAGTCGAGCCAGGGGCCGAGCGCTTCGACATCGGCGGTGTCGACGGTGGCGCCGCACCAGATGCGCAGTCCCGCCGGTGCATCGCGATAGCCGGCGATGTCGTAGGCCGCATCTTCGGCTTCGAGCAGCGACGCGAACTTCTTGATCATCGCTTCGTCCGCACCCTCGACCGTCAGGCAGACGCTGGTGGTCGAGCGTGTCGCCGGATCGGGAGCGAGATGACCCAGCCAGTCGCGGTCCGCGACGATCCTGTCGAGCGCCGCCGCATTGGCATTGGCACGACCGATCAGGCCAGTGAGCCCGCCGACCGACTTCGCCCATTCGAGCGCGAAGATCGCATCCTCGACGGCGAGCATCGACGGCGTGTTGATCGTCTCGCCCTTGAACACGCCTTCGGCCAGCGCGCCCTTGGAAACCAGGCGGAACACCTTGGGCAGCGGCCAGGAGGGGGTGTAGCTCTCCAGCCGCTCGACCGCGCGGGGGCCGAGGATCAGCACGCCATGCGCGCCTTCGCCGCCCAGCACCTTCTGCCACGAGAAGGTGGCGACATCGATCTTGTCCCACGGAATGTCGTAGGCGAAGACCGCGCTGGTCGCGTCGGCGAAGGTCAGGCCTTCGCGTGTCTCGGGGATCCAGTCGCCATTGGGCACGCGCGCGCCGGAGGTGGTGCCGTTCCAGGTGAACAGCACGTCGTTGCTCCAGTCGATCTGCGTCAGATCGGGGATATGGCCGTAATCGGCGCGCAGCACGGTGGGATCGATCTTGAGCTGCTTGACGGCATCGGTGACCCAACCTTCACCGAAGCTCTCCCATGCGAGCGCAGTGACGGGGCGGGCGCCGAGCATGGTCCACATCGCCATTTCGAACGCGCCGGTGTCGGAACCGGGGACGATGCCGATGCGGTGCGTGTCGGGCAGCGCGAGCATCTCGCGCATCAGATCGATGGAATATTGCAGCCGGGCCTTGCCGATCTTGGACCGGTGCGAGCGACCGAGCGAACCGGTCGCAAGGCGTTCGGGCGACCAGCCGGGAGGCTTGGCGCAGGGACCGGAGGAAAAGTGGGGGCGCGCCGGCTTGGTGGCGGGGCGAGTCGTCGCAGAATCGTGCGCATCGCGCACGGGCAGTGTATTCGTCATGTCAGTCTCTCCTTTCAGAGAGCACGCGCTGCGTTGGGACAGCGTGGCCCGCCGCCGCCCTTAAAGTCGCGCCCGCGCCTGTCAAGCAATGAGTTCCCGAAATCGCCTCTTAGGATGTTGTTAACCATCACTGCCCTAGGATTAAGCCATGGTTTTGCTGCGTAGAGATCGGTTTTTTCTGGCCGGGCCGCTTCTCGCCATCATGGCGCTGGCCGCCTGTGTCGGTGCGCCGGATGGCCGAAGGGCCGCGCCGGGCAAGCGCCCCCTCGCGCAGAAACCGGTTCCGATGCGTTTTGCCGACGACGTATCGACCCGGCAATGCATGGCCGATCTGGGCGCCGCGTCGGTCCAGTATAGCGCCTTGCCCAATCAACAGTTCGATGGCGGCTGCTCGTCACTGGGCAGCGTGAAGCTGCTCGATATCGGCACGCCCGTCACCAATCTCGGTGCGATGACCTGCCCGCTGGCGAAGACTTTCGCGGCCTGGGCGCGCTATGGCGTGCGGCCCGCGGCGCGCCAGATCCTGGGCGCCGAAGTGGTGAAGATCGAGACGATGGGCACCTATAGCTGCCGCAACGTCAACGGCGCCGCGACCGGGCGGCTGTCCGAACACGCGCACAGCAATGCCGTCGATGTCGCCGCCTTCGTGCTCGACGACGGCCGCCGCATCGCGGTGCGCGGCGGCTGGAAGGAAGGGACGAGCAGCGAGCGCGCCTTTCTGAAGACGATCCACGATTCGGCGTGCAAGCGATTCGCGACCGTGCTCAGCCCCGATTACAATGCGGCGCATTACGATCATTTCCATCTCGACATGGGGCGCGGGCCGTTCTGCCGGTGAGGGCTTGGGCTATCCGTCAAAGGCCGCTAAACGCCCTTGATGACTGACAAGATCGTACCCAGCCGGGTTTTCCCGCAAGCCAAGCAGGACGCAGAAAAGGCCAAGCAGGGGGTTTCGACCCCGCAGACCGAGCATCCCGCCTATCGTCTCGCCTTTCAGGATACCGACTTCCTGCTGCGCGAGGATTTGCGTCCGGTGCGTTTCCAGCTCGAGCTGCTCAAGCCCGAGCTGCTGCTCGACGAAGCGAAGATCGCATCGATGTTCGTCTTCTACGGGTCGGCGCGCATTCCCGAGCCCGAAAAGGCGGCGGCGCTGCTCGATATCGCGACCGACGAGCCGAGCCGGCGCATCGCCGAGCGGCTGATCGCCAAATCCAAATATTACGACGTTGCCCGTGAACTCGCGCGCATCGCCAGCCAGAGCCCGCGCGACACCGAAGGGTGGCGCCACTTCGTCGTCTGTTCGGGCGGCGGCCCGTCGATCATGGAAGCCGCGAATCGCGGTGCGGCGGACGTCGGCGCCGAAACGGTCGGACTCAACATCGTCCTGCCCCATGAACAGGCGCCCAATCCCTATGTCACGCCGTCGCTGAGCTTCCAGTTCCACTATTTCGCGCTCAGGAAGATGCATTTCCTGCTGCGCGCTCGCGCGCTTGCGGTGTTCCCGGGCGGCTTCGGCACGTTCGACGAGACCTTCGAACTGCTGACGTTGATCCAGACGGGCAAGATCAAGCCGATTCCGGTGCTGCTGTTCGGGCGGGAGTTCTGGGAACGGGTGGTGAATTTCGAGGCGCTGGTGGAAGAGGGCGTGATCTCCGCACGCGACCTGAACCTGTTCCATTATGTCGAGACGGCGGAGGAAGCCTGGGCGATCGTTCAGGATTTCTACGCGGAGTCGGCATCAGCCTGACAACCGGCGTCGGATCCGTTCATTCCGAAACACGCGTCATTGCGAGCCCTTCGACTGCCTGCCAAGGCAGGCGCTCAGGATAAACTTCGATCCTTTGGACCGAAGCGAAGCAATCCAGCGGCCCGAGCATTCTGGATTGCTTCGCTGCGCTCGCAATGACGATCCAACTCGCGCCAGCCAGTTTCAGCTCAGCGTTCTCATCCAGAATTGCATCGGCTTCTCGGTTTCGGCCGGGTCGCCGACATCCTTCCATGAGAAGCCGGTGGTGATGCCGTCGAGCCGTTCATAGCCGCGCTTGCGCCAGAAGCCGTCGAGCGGGGAATAGTCGGCCGGGCGGGCGGGATGATCGGCCGGGCGCATCACCGCACAGAAGGTCGCGTGGCGACGGCCGAGCGCGCGGGCATGCGCTTCGCGACCGTCGAAGAAGGCATGGCCGAGGCCATGGCCGCGATAATCGGGCAACAGCACCGATTCGCCGAAATAGAGGATGGTGGAGAGATCGTGGCCGTGCGCTTCGAACGGCGCGGCGAATTCGGCGGCATGATCCTCCATCGGCGCGGCGGTGGCCGCGCCGACCAGTCGGTCGCCGTCGAACGCCCCGATCACGATCGCGCCCGGACTGTCGGCATAGGCGGTCAGATAGCCGCGTTCATAGCCGATATCCCCATCATAGAGATAGGGAAAGGCGCGGAATACCGCGATGCGGAGCGCCGCCAGATCGTCGATCCGCTCGCCGAGCGCAGGGCCGGCGAGCGGTTCGACGCGGATCAATGCGCGGCGGGCGCCGCGGCGTTGGCGGCCGGCGCTGCTTCCGCGGCATTTCCAGCCGGCGCAGCGGCGTTGGCGGCCGGAGCCGCATCGCCGGCGGCAGGTGCAGCAGCCGCCGCTGCCGGCAGCGGCAGGTTCGAACCCTGCGCGTTCAGATAGACGAGCAGATTCGCGCGATCCTCAGGCTTCGACAGGCCGGCAAAGGTCATCTTGGTGCCCGGTGCGAACTTGCGCGGGCTGGAAAGCCAGGCGTCCATCTTCTGGAAATCCCAGTTGCCGCCCACGCCCTTCAGTGCGTCGGAGAAAGCGAAGCCCGCTTTGCCATGGCCGATCTCTTCACCCATGGTGCCATAGAGATTGGGGCCGATGCCGTTGGCGCCGCCCTGGTTGACCGTGTGGCACGCGGCGCATTTCTTGAACACTTCCGCGCCCTTGGCGGCGTCCGCAGCCGGCAGCAAAGTGGCGATATCGACCGCAGCGGCAGCGCCGCCACCGCCGGCCGGATCGGCGTCCGCGACCTCGTAGCCGGGCTTTTCAGGTGCTTCCGCATGGAAGTACATACCGCTGGCGATCGAAGCGCCCAGTGCCACGATCCCCGCGAACAAGGTCCAGCCTGCGATCGTGTTGAACCTGTCGTCCATCAGAATCCCTCTAATTCGTCCCGCATTCGAATGGCGCTCCCTTTAAGAGCCAGTGTCGAGCATCGCAAGCGCGGCTTGTGCCGAATCCGCTTCGTGCGTAAGCGCCTCGGCCTATCATGGAAAAATATCCCGCACCCGCACGCCCGATCGTCAGCGCGATGCTCGAGGCCGCCGCCCGCGAACCGGCCCGCGCCGTCGCTTTTCAGGGCGCGCCGGGCGCCAATTCGCATATCGCGGTGGAGCAGGCATTTTCCGATGCGCTGGCGCTGCCCTGCTTCAGTTTCGAGGATGCGATCGATGCGGTGAAGGAGGGGCAGGCCGATCGCGCGCTGATTCCGATCGAGAATTCGCTGCACGGGCGCGTCGCCGACATGCATTTCCTGCTCCCCGAATCCGGGCTGGTGATCACCGGCGAGCATTTCCTGCCGATCCGCTACAGCCTGATGGGGCTCGGGCCGATCGAGGGGATCAGGGATGCGGTGAGCCATCCCCAGGCACTTGGCCAATGCCGCCGCTGGCTGCGCGCGCGCGGGATCACGCCGGTGCCCTATGCCGATACCGCCGGCGCCGCGGCGCTGGTCGTCGAAATGAACGACAAGGGGGTAGCCGCGCTGGCGCCGCCGCTCGCGGCCGGAATCTACGGACTGGAAACGCTGGCGGAGGGGCTTGCCGATTCGGAAGACAATGTCACCCGCTTCGTCGTGCTCGCGCGCGAAGCGCCGGCGACGCCACCCGAAGGCAAGCTGATGACCACTTTCATCTTCGAGGTGAAGAATGTTCCAGCCGCGCTCTACAAGGCGATGGGCGGTTTCGCGACCAACGGCGTCAACATGACCAAGCTGGAAAGCTATCAGCGCGGCGGCAGCTTCGCCGCGACCGAGTTCTTCACCGACATCGAAGGGTCACCCGACGATCCGGCGGTCAGGCGCGCGCTCGAGGAGCTGGCCTTCCACACCAAATGGGTCCGCGTGCTGGGCACTTATCCGCAGGCGCGGCCGCGGGGGTAAGTAAGCTGGGCGAGCAATGACGATGCGATCGTTGGGGCGCCGTTAGCCCAGGGCCTCGTCAAGCAGCCGCGCCAGCCTCAGCCCGCCGCGCTCTACCTGGAGGCGCAGCGGCTCGATCAGTTTCGCGATCGTCTCGTTCGACAGTTTTGCGCGCTCGGGCGGCTGGCCGGCACAGGGATCGCCGCCATAGGCGCTGGCATAGACGGTGTCGCGCGCGACCTGCCAGCTTTCGCGGCTCCAGTCCTCGGTCGAGCCGGCGCCCATCGTCGCGCGTTCCTCCGCCGAATAGCGGCGCACGAGCGGCGGCGGCGTCGAGATCGCGCGCTCGGCGAGCAGGCCATCCCAGATCGCATGGAGATTGAGCCGCTCGGTGACATAATCGCCATAGGCCGCGCGTGCGCGGTTGCCGCCCAGGTCGCTCTTGTCGCCGGCATGGAGCGGCATGTGGAGATCGCCGACGAAATGGACGAGGAAGGCGAGCGCCATGACCCGCTCACGCACCGGTACCGACTTGTCCTTGAGCAGCTTCAGATTGCGGTCGACCTGCGCGGAGACGCAATTGCCGTCCTTGCACGCGGCCTTCAGGTCGAAGGGCTTGCAGATATCGACATTCTGATAATGCCAGGAATAGGCGTAGGAGAAACGCAGGCCGAGCTCCTTGACGCAATCCGGCCAATAGCTTGCCAATTCGATCGTGCGGACCGGGCAGGTCGGCGTCTCCAGCAGGCGCCCCTGCCGCAGCAGCGCGTCGATCGCCGCGCGCGCCTTGGGCGTCACGTTGCGATAGGCGATCGCGCCGACCGTCTCATGGCCATATTCCCACCAGGCCTGGGCCGGGGCTGGAGCGAGCAGGAACAGCGCGGCGAAGAAGGCGAGGAGGCGAGTCATCGCCGACGCTGTACCAGCAGCGACGGGCGCGACGCCAGTGCCCTGACGCCGCGCCTATGCTTTCGGACTCAGGCCGCTTCGGCGGACTCCAGCTCGCGTCGGCCGGCAGTCTGCGCATCGATCTCCGCCAGCGTCCGGATCAATCCGTCGCGCAGATTATAGACCCAGCCATGCAGCTTGAGCGGCTGGCCCGTCGCGAAGGCATCCCGCACGGTCTCGGTGCGCGAAAGCCGCTCCAACTGGTCGACGACGTTGAGTTCGACCAGCCGATCGACCTTGTCTCCATGCGCATCGATGCACGCGATCTCACCCTGGTGGAGATCGCGGGTCGTACGCGGATTGGCGAGCCATTCGTGCACGGGGCCCTGCGTTCCGCCATTCAGCGCCGCAGCGATGCCGCCGCAGCCATAATGGCCGCAGACGATGATGTGGCTGACCCGGAGCACCGAGACCGCATATTGGATGACCGACATCAGGTTCAGGTCGTTCTCGTCGACCAGATTGGCGATGTTGCGGTGCATGAACATGCCGCCGGGCTGGGTCATCGTCATCTGTTCGGGGCTCACCCGGCTGTCCGAACAGCCGATCCAGAGGAAATCCGGGCTCTGGCCGGCAACCTGCCGGCTGAAGAATTCCGGATGTTCCTCGATCATCTCGGACGACCACGCCTTGTTGGCGAGAAGGAGCTGTTTGTACTGTCTCATGCGTATTGCACCCTGGTGAGCGGCGCGTTGATCAGCGGCGCGGTGTTCTCGGCGATATCGCCGCGGACGATCACCGAGATTTCGCGGAATCGTGCGCCCTTGATGAAGGCATTGATGATTTCGACATTGTCGAGATCGACATAGTTGGTCGACGACAGGTCGATCAGGACGTTGGCGCCGTCGGGCACGCGCCCCAATTCGCGCTGCAGCTCGTATTTGTGCATGAAATAGAGGTTGCGGCGCGCCCGGATCAGGCAATCCTTGCCGTCGCAGGCAAAGGTGATGGCGGGCCGCATGTTGCGGCCGAGCACGAAGACGAAGCCGACGGCCAGGCCGATGCCGATACCCATCAGCAGATCGGTGAACAGGATCGCCACCACCGTCACCACGAACGGAACGAACTGCGTCCAGCCCTGCTGGTAACGCTGGAAGAACAGCTTGGGCTTGGCCAGCTTGTAGCCGGTCGCGATCAGGATCGCGGCGAGCGCGGACAGCGGGATGAGGTTGAGCAATGTCGGGATCAGCAGCACGCTGAGCAGCAACCAGGTGCCGTGCATGATCGTCGATGCCTTGCTTTCGGCCTTGGCCTCGACATTCGCCGACGAGCGGACGATCACGGAGGTGACGGGGATGCCGCCGATCAGGCCGGAGATCAGGTTGCCGCCGCCCTGCGCGATCAGCTCGCGATTCTTGTCGGTGGTCCGGCGCTGGGGGTCGAGTTCGTCGACGGCCTTCACGCTGAGCAGCGATTCGAGGCTCGCGACGATCGCCAGCGTGATGGCGATCGTCCAGGTCGTCGGATTGCTGATCGCAGAGAAGTCCGGGAAGCTGAACAGCGAGAGGAACGCCGGCAGGTCTTCGGCGACCGGCACCTTCACGAGATGGGTGATATCGATCTTGAGCGTCGGCATCGTCATGCTGAGCAAGGCATTTCCGAGGATGCCGATCAGCACGACGACGAGCGGGCCGGGCAGGTAGCGCAGCGGTCCCTCGGTCGGCTTTGCGTCGTCCCACCAGAACAGGAAGACCAGGCTGATCGCCGCGATCAGGATGGCGCCCGGGTGGACGCTGCTCGTCAGCGAATGGACGATCGTGCTGAAGGTGTTGAGCCCGTCGGCCTGCATGAATTCGAAGCTGCCCTCATAGGTGCCGTCATAGCCGAAGGCGTGCGGCAGCTGCTTGAGGATCAGGATCAGGCCGATCGCGGCGAGCATGCCGGTGATCACCGAGGAGGGCACGAATTCGGCCAATACGCCCGATCGCGTCAGGCCCAGGATGATCTGGAGCAGGCCGGCGAGCACGACGGCAAGCAGGAACGCTTCGAAACTCGGCATGCGCTCGATCGCCGACAGGACGATGACGGTCAGGCCCGCGGCCGGGCCGCTGACCGAAAGCGGCGATTTCGAAAGTGCGCCGACGACGATGCCGCCGACGATGCCTGCGATGATTCCGGAGAATAGCGGAGCGCCCGATGCGAGTGCAACGCCAAGGCAGAGCGGCAGTGCGACAAGCGCAACGACGATAGATGCGGGTAGATCCGCTTTCCAGCGATCGAATATGGTCGGCATATTCAGAAATTACCTTTGCATAGTCGCGGTGGTGGATGAATTATATCGTCCGCTGCGATGCACAATAGTCCGCACTGCACGGCAACAAGATGTCATGAAGCGGACATATTCGCTTACAAATGCGACGGTGTGATCGTCATCATTTCGCAATAATCGGGTGGTTCGATCAAAAATCCAGCTCCATACGCATACCAGTGATGTCGCCAGTGTAATCGTCGAAAGTTGGGGTTCGATATCGGATACGGCCGTAATTCACGTTCAGGCGAAAATAGTTGATCGGCGTCCATATCAGGCCGAAAAGAAGTGCTTTCTGATTGCCGCCGTCGATCATATTGTCGATCAGATCGAGATAATCATATCTGATATTCAGCTGGACGGATCCAATTCCACCGTCGCCCAGGGAGGATTTTGGCGGGCTGCGGTCGAAGATGCCATTTTTATGCACTCGACTGTCGCCGCGCGTCAGGAAATAGCCGAGTTCGACATAGCCGCCGAAAAAAATGGGGTCCGGCTGGCCGACGCGCATCGCCTTGAGCCAATGCGCCTCTGCGGCGAAATGCCATCGATCCCGCACCGCGGCGATTTCACCGCCATAATGGAGCTCGTTCGTCACCGCGAGTGCTGGCGTGGCGAGGATCCTGGTGTTGTTGGCATGGAGATAGGGCCGCTGCCGATACCGCGTGGGTTGCTCGGCGGTCCGGTTGAGTGCGCGCCAATGCGCGGATGCGCCGAGATGGAGCAGGACGCTGCCGATCTTGCGCGCATGGACGATCCGCCCGTCGATGCCGAAGCCGTTATTCTCGTCACCGCCCGACGGCCCGTCACTGTCATTGGCAAGTGCTGCGGGATCGTCGGTGAAGATGCCGGCCTGTGCGAGCCAGCCGCCCTTCTGATAGCTTGCGGCCAATCCCAGCCGACGTTCGAAATTGAACGCATCGGTGAAGGCCGCGCGTTCCATGAACGAGCCGCTGGTGTCGCCGATCAGTTCGTCGAGCGATTGAAACTGGTTCTGGTTGCCGAGCGACAGGGTCAGTGGGCCGGTTTCATAGGTCACGAACGCATCGACGAGATCGACGCTGTTGTCGGACAGTTCGAGTTCGAGCTTGTAACCGATCCCGGCACCCAATTGCCCCTCGCCACCCAGCCTGATCCGGCGGAATTCGCTGGAGAAGCCGAAGGCGCGATCGCGGGAGCCCGGCGGCCGCGAAACATAGCCGGCGTCGACCTGCAGTCGGCCCTTCGCCTTGAAGCGTTGATCGCCGGATATGAATTGCGGGGAACCCCGCCATTGGATCGTGGTCGCGGGTGCCTGGGATTCACCGCTCGCCGCCGGCGAGGCCGATGCCGTCCGGGGCGGTTCGGGCGCGGTGGCTTCGCTTGCGCCCAGGCGGCGTTCGAGCATGTCCAGCCGCGCTTTCAACGACGCGACTTCGTCGCGCAGCGACTGCGCTTCGTCGGCGGAAAGCGATTGGGCCTTTGCGCCCGGCGCATGAAGGCCGAACAGCGAGGCCGTGGCCAGGGTCGCCAGCAATTGCTTTGTCACTGTCTGTCCGCGCAATCTGTGTCGGATGAAACGGCCGGTCAGTCGGCGCGGCCGGAGGTGCGCTGCGCCTGATAGTCGTCGACGGCCATCAGCAGCCCCGCCGCTTCGGCGGGCATGATCGTGCCGACGACGTCGCTGCCGGTCTCGTCCTTCAGCTTGAACCGCCAGCCATCCGCGTCACCGGCGCGATAGCGCTCCGCCACGTCGCGCAGCAACGCCGTGTCGATGGGGAAGGCCATGGTCTTGGTGAGGACGCATTCGCCGTTGGTTTCCGCGTTCGGGCACAGGTCGGCGCCGTGACGGGCGATGGCGAGCGGCATCCGTTCGATTCCGGCACCGGCCGCATAATGGACGGTGCCATAGCTGCGACGCGGTCCGAAATAGCGGATGTCCTGCCAGACTTCGTAGCGTGCGACGCCGGAGCGCTTGTCGATCACCGCGCGCAGATAGGCATCGCTGTCGATCGTGCCTTTCGCGGGCTTGCCCCGTCGATAGCCGCGCTCGGTGGAAATGATGGCGTCGAATTCCAGCGGATCGTCATCGGTCGATGCAGCCGCGCGAAAACTCTCGGGCGTCATGGCCGCCAGGCGCCGATCGGTCGCGGCCTGCGCGGCGACGCTTGCGGGCAGCAATATTGCGAGAAGGAGGAGGCGGCGGTGCGAGGCGTTCATCGTGACAATGCGATCCGTGGCTATGGCCAGTGCTGCGGCCGGTTTGAACCAGGGGGCGACCTAGTCCGCCGAAATTGCCCCTCCATGCCGTTGCGGTAAGAAAGTGTTGCTGCGTCTCGGCATGGTTTCCCGAGCGTGACAAAACATTTCCGCCCCGATGGGCGCCATGAGACGCGCGGTCCTGCGGTTGACCTTCCCCGGGTCGCTACCTAGTTCGCGCGGACATGATTTTTTCTTTGTATTCGTACCCCGCACCATGACCGCGCCATCGATCGTCATCGTCGAGGATGATCCGCCACTGCGGATGCTGACCGCCCGCGCGCTTCAGGAGCATGGCTATCAGGTCCGCCCGACATCGTCGGCCGCGGAGATGTGGGTCGCGTTCGAGGGTGGGCCGGTCGATCTCGTGCTGCTCGACATCATGTTGCCGGGCACCGACGGAATCGACCTATGCCGGCAGATCCGGCGCAAGAGCGAAGTGCCGATCATCTTCATCAGCGCCCGTGGCAGCGAGGCGGACCGGGTGATCGGCCTCGAACTCGGCGCGGACGACTATCTTGCCAAGCCGTTCGGCACGCGCGAACTGATCGCGCGTATCCGGGCCGTGCTTCGGCGGGTGGGGAGCGAGCGTCAGCCCGGCGATTTCCGGGAAAGCGAAGCGCATTTCGACGGTTGGTCGGTGAACTTCCCGCGCCGCGAACTGCGCTCGCCGAACGGGGCGGTGGTCGAGCTGACCGGCGCCGAATTCGATCTTCTCGGCAGTTTTCTGAGCCATCCCCAGCGCGTGATCGCGCGCGAGCGGCTGATCGAATTGTCGCGAACACGCCTCGGCGATTCGTCCGATCGCAGCATCGACGTGCTGGTCAGCCGATTGCGCCGCAAGCTGGCCACCGGCGTCGGGCCGGCGCCGATCACGACGGTGCGGGGAATCGGCTATATGTTCAATGCCGAGGTCAGCCGCGCCTGATGCGCCATTTCCGCGGCTCGCTCGATCTGGTCGGACGGATCTTCGCGATTCTGCTGATGGCCGTCACCATCGAATTCGCGGTGGGCATGATCGTCTATGAGCGCGCCAGCCATTTGTCGCTGAAGGAGGACGAAGCGCGCCGCCTGGCGGAGCATCTCGTCATATCGCGCAAGCTCGTCGTGGAGCGTTCCTGGCGGGAGCGCGAAGCGATGGCGGCGCAGCTCACCACCGATCGCTACGATGTGCACTGGTCGCCGACGCTGCCGCCGCCGCAGCGACTCGCGCCGCAGCTCGAACGGATGCGCGGGCAGATCCTGGCATGGGAGCCGTCGCTGGAGCGCACGGATCTGCGCATCCGGCTGATCTCGCTCGGCCGCCAGTCGATCGTCACCGGCGGTCTCCGCCTGTCCGACGGCAGCTGGCTGTATTTCAGCATGAAGGATGCCCCGGGCGGCTGGGCGCTGACTGCGGGGCGCGTGGGTCTTGCGCTGATTCCGGCGGTGGCGCTGCTGGTCGTCGGCGGCCTGCTCATCCGTCGTACGCTCACGCCGTTGCGACGCCTCGCAAGCGCCACCGAGCGGATCGGACTGGGCGAACAGATCGCGCTGGAGGAAGCCGGCACCGTCGAGGTGCGCCATCTCATCCGCGCATTCAACGAGATGCAGCGGCGCATCCAGCGCCTGATCGACGACCGGACCGAGACGCTTGCCGCGGTCGGCCACGATCTCAGGACCCCGATCGCGCGGCTTCAACTGCGCATCGACGGGATCGACGATGACGAGTTGCGCGATTCGATTGCCGGCGACGTGACGGAAATGGGCGCGATGGTGACGTCGCTGCTGGCCTATCTCGGCGGCGAGAAGGATCCGGAAGCCGTCATGCCCACCGATATCGCGGTGATGGCCGCGACGATCGTCGACGAGATGGTCGATCAGGGGCATCTGGCCGATTATACCGGCCCGGCCCATCTGGACATGGCGGTGCGGCCGACGGCGATGCGTCGCGCCCTGTCCAACCTTGTCGAAAATGCGCTGCACTATGGCAAGCGTGTCGAACTCTCGCTCCTGCAGGACGCGGATTCGGTGGTGATCCGGGTCGATGACGACGGCCCGGGCATTCCCGAGCATCTTATGCAGGAGGTGCTGAGGCCCTTTATCCGGCTCGATACGGCGCGGCGTCGCAACACGCGGGGGCTTGGGCTGGGGCTTGCGATCGTCGCGCGCGCCGTCGAACGCGAGCAGGGGGTGTTGCTGCTGGCCAATCGTGAGGGCGGGGGGCTTCGTGCCGAAATCCGCCTGCCGCAGGCCGGCCGATCCGATTGAGCGCCGTGCCGGGGTGGCACCGGCGCAGACGCATTTCCTTACAAACCGGACAAGGACCACCAATGATCGGGCTTTAGCGTGCCCGGCTCCGGCGCGACATGGCACCGCATTGCCGTTGCGAGAGGCCGTGCGCGCCGGACGCAGGAGGGAGATCCCACCCTCCGGATCCCGATCGCTTCCGGCCGGACGGTTCACGCACGGCCTTTCATGCCGAAGCGATCGGGGTCGAAGCGCCCCTCGGGGCCCTCTCTAATAATAATCCTCCAGCGTGATCGCATGGTCGCGGCCTTCGGTCGTCCGGAGCGTGATGACGGTGCCGGCGGGCCTGCGGCCGATCGGCGTCGTGCCCGGCGGATAGGCTTTGGGCAGGTCGACGCCGTCGATCGCGACGATCCGGTCGTTGACGCGAAGGCCGGCGCGTTCGGCTGGGCTCGCGCGGGCGACGTGCAATATGCGCAGATGGCCGCCCTCCCGATATGTGCTGAGGCCCGATCGATCGCGCGGGAAGGGCGTCCGCCCGGCGTCGCGGCGAGGGGTCAGGCGGATTTCGCCGCGCGCCGCGTCGATCTGCACGCGAAATCGGGCAAGCACCGGCAGTCCGATGACCCCGGCGACCTGCTGGTTCCAGCGCTCGGGCACCGCGACGGGAACATCCTTCATCGCGACACCCGCGAAATCGAGGGTGTCGAGCGTCGAGAGCAGGCTGAAATCCACCCCCTCCATGCCGACGGTCATGCCGGTCGATACCCGTTTCCCGTCGAGCAGTTTCGATTTCAGCGCATAGGCCGGTGACAGGTAGATCGACACGGCACTGCCGAGATCGAGCAGAAAGTCCGCCTCTCCCCGATCCTCCACGGTGGCGGCGACGGTATAGAGGCCCTGTTTCGTTCCCAGCTTCAGTGTCACCGTGTCGCGGCCTTGCGCGCCGCAACGATCGCTGCCGAAGCGGACGCGGTTTTCGCCGAAATCGATATCGACCACGCCATGCGCGAATATCTCGCGTCCAAGCACCAGGTCGATCGGGCGCGCCGCAGCCCTTGATACCTCGCCGAGATCGAGCACGCCCATCGCCAGCGGCAGCGTGACGTCGCCGATCCGAACGGGCGTCGCGGCGCTCATCTGGCCCGCCATGTTTCCTGTCAGGCCCTGGGCGACATAGCCCGGCTGCAGGGACAGGCCCAGCCGCTCGGCAGCGGCGCGATCGATCACGCTGCGCGTGGCGCCGCTGTCGACGACGGCCGAAAAATCGACCCCGGCGATCGTGACCGGCACACGGATATAGCGGTCGCGATCGATGTCGAAACCATGCCATGTGCCGGTTTCACATGCCGGCCCCGCCAGTGCCGGCGCCGCGGCGAACAGCAACGGCGCAGCCGCCATGCCAAGGCAGAAGCGCCGCATATGGCGGGCGATGGAACGGGACGGATGCTGCACGAGGGATCACCTTTTCTCCCTCGCTATTGCCGCCTGTCGTTTCGCGATCCGATCGTGATTGTAATGATTTGTTGCCTGGAGCCCGATCCAACTGGATCAACTCATCTTGTCATTCCCGCGAAAACGGGAATCCCGCTTCTTCTTCTTTCTGATGCTTCACGGAAAAGCTGGATTCCCGCTTTCGCGGGAATGACAATCTAGGCGCGCGACACAGGTGGATTAAATTCTAAGAGCCTGATCGCCATCGGCGGAAGCGCTACGCGTTTCCGCCGATGGCGTTACGATGCCTTGGGAACCCGCCCCAGTCCGATCAGCGGACGCAGCCAGGCCAGCCGGCCACCCAGCGTATAGAACAGGACGCAGCTCGCGGTCGTGCCGGTGACGATGATCGCCGCTTCGGCCAGGGGCGTGAGGGCGAGCGGGAGCAGCCACCAGGCGATCAGGACGATTGCGGTCTGGTGGATGATGTAGAAGGGGAAGATCGCGACGCTGAGCGTCGCGCGCCAGCGATGGTCGTGATTGAGCAAGGCGGTTGCGGCGTGCAGCATGACCAGCGCCATGCCCCACATCATGCAGGCCAGCGCCGCACGGTTCGCGGCCATCGTTCCGTGCGGCGGCGTCATCTTGCCCGGATAGGCGATCTCGACCGCCACGAGCACCACGAAGCTCGCAAGCGCGAGGATGAGCGCCGGGCGCCAGACCCGGCGGATCGCGGGCCAGAGCTTGGCCGTGCCGGCGAGACCGAAACCGAACAGGAAGGCCGGAAAATGGATGAGGTCGGTCAGCCAGTCGTCGAACAGGCCGTGCGATTCGCCGGTGGTGAATGTGATCGCGACGCGCACGGGGACGAAATAGACCAGCGGCACCCAGAGCAGGCGATATCCCGTGCCGAGCGATTCGAACATGCCGGCGATCCTGGCGCGGGTCTCCGCGCGCAACAGGATCAGGCCGGCGGTCAGGGCCATGGTGAAGAGCCACAGATAGAAAACGAACCAGAGATGTTCCCAGCCCGGCAGGGTGACATGGTCATATTGGCCGAAGATCAGCCAGTCGTTCGTCATGAAATGGCTGAAACTCCGGGTGTAGCCGTGGTTGAAGCGCAGATTGACCCAGCTTTGCGGCGGAATGATCACCGCCATCGCGAACAGCAGCGGGATGATCAGCCTTTTGGTCCGCTCGCGTGCGAACAGGCCGGTGGTCTTCAGTTTGCCGAGCAGCGCACGCGCGGCATAGCCCGAGACGATGAACAGCACCGTCAGCCGCCAGGGCGTGACGAACAGCATCGGATAGGCGAGCCACTGGATCGGCTGCGCCGTCTTCACGATCCAGTCCCCGGTCACGAAGACCATGCCGGCATGATAGAACATCAGCAGCAGGAACGCGCCGATTCGTAGCCAGTCCAGACCATAATGCCTGGGTACGGGAACGCTTGGCTGCACAGGAACTTCACTACCGGTCGTCATTCAAGCGCGCTATAGGGCATTGCCTCCTAACTGAAGAGTAAAACATGTCGGTCCGTCCCTGGCGCGATATCGCGCGCCGCCAATCCCGCCAGATCATGGTCGGCAATGTTCCCGTCGGCGGCGATGCGCCGGTCACCGTACAAACGATGACCAACACGCTGACCAGCGATGCGAAGGCGACGATCGACCAGATCCGCCGTTGCGAGGAGGCGGGCGTCGACATCATCCGTGTCTCCTGTCCCGACGTCGAGTCGACCGCGGCGCTTAAGGAGATCGTCCGTGCGGCGCGCGTGCCGATCGTCGCCGACATCCATTTCCACTATAAGCGCGCGTTGGAGGCGGCCGATGCCGGTGCTGCATGCCTGCGCATCAATCCGGGCAATATCGGCAGCGCCGATCGCGTGAACGAAGTGGTCAATGCCGCGCGCGCCAATGGCTGCGCGATCCGCATCGGCGTCAATGCCGGCAGCCTGGAGCGTGACCTGCTCGAGAAATATGGCGAGCCCTGCCCGGAGGCGCTGGTCGAAAGCGCGCTCGACCATATCAAGCTGCTCCAGGATCGCGACTTCCACGAATTCAAGGTGGCGGTGAAGGCGTCGGACGTTTTCCTCGCCGTCTCCGCCTATATGGGGCTTGCCGAAGCGGTGGATTGCCCGCTGCACCTGGGCATCACCGAGGCAGGCGGGCTGATCGGCGGCACCGTCAAGTCGGCGATCGGCATCGGCAATCTGCTCTGGGCCGGTATCGGCGACACGATCCGGGTCTCGCTATCGGCCGAGCCCGAGGAAGAAGTGCGCGTCGGCTACGAAATCCTGAAATCGCTCGGCATCCGCACGCGCGGCGTCCGTGTCGTCTCGTGTCCCAGCTGTGCACGCCAGGGCTTCGACGTGATCCGCACCGTCCAGGCGCTCGAGGAGCGGCTCAAGCATATCAACACGCCATTGTCGCTTTCGGTGCTCGGTTGCGTCGTCAACGGCCCCGGCGAAGCGCGCGAGACCGATATCGGCATCACCGGCGGTGGCAATGGCAAGCATATGGTCTATCTGTCCGGCGTTACCGACCATCACGTCCAGGACGCCGACATGATCGAACATATCGTCAGGCTGGTCGAGGCCAAGGCGGCCGAGATCGAAGCCGAAAGCATCGACACGCCGGTGGCCGCGGAATGACGCTCGCCATCCGCACCGCCCGCCCGGGCGACGAAGCCGAGATATTGCGCCTGGTCCAGGCGCTCGCGGATTACGAGCGCGAGCCCGACGCGGTGAAGGCGACGGTGGCGTCGCTGCGCGAGACGCTGTTCGGCGACGTGCCGCGCGTCTGGGCGCATCTGGCGGAGATCGACGGCAAGGTCGTCGGGCTGGCCTTGTGGTTCCTCACCTATTCGACCTGGACGGGCAAGCCGACGCTCTATCTGGAGGATCTGTTCGTCGAGGAGGTCGCGCGTGGATCGGGGGCCGGCCTCGCCCTGTTCAAGGCGCTGGCGACGGAAGCCAAGGCGCGCGATTGCGGCCGGATGGACTGGGCGGTGCTCGACTGGAACGACAACGCCAAGCGCTTCTACGGCCATATCGGCGGACGGCGCACGACCGGATGGGAAATCTGGCGGCTCGAAGGCGAGGCACTCGATCGGCTTGCCGGGGAATGAAGCCCGCGGGCGGTGCCGCCGCCTTTGCCGTCGCCATGCTCGGGATCGCGGTGTTCTCGGCGATGGACGCGCTCATGAAGGGGCTGTCGATCGAAATGGGCGCCTATAGCGCGATGCTGTGGCGCTCGATCTTCGGGCTGATCATCGGTGGGGTCGTATTCTTCGCCGGACGCCGCCGCTGGCCGGACCGGCCGGTGCTGATCCTGCATTTCTGGCGTGGGCTAACCGCCGGGCTGTCGGTGCTGCTGTTCTTCTGGGGGCTCGCCCGCATGCCGATCGCGCAGGGCGTGGCGCTGAGCTTCATCGCGCCGCTGATCGCCTTGTACCTCGCCGCGGTCATCCTCAAGGAACGCGTGGATCGGTCTGCGATCGCCGCGTCGGCGCTCGCATTTCTGGGCGTGCTGGTGATCCTGGTGGGGCAGGCGCGGGCGGATATGGGGCCGGAGGCGTTTCGCGGCGCGATCGCCGTCCTGATCGGCGCGGTGCTCTATGCCTTCAGCCTGATCATCGCGCGGCGCCAGTCGCAGGTCGCCGATCCCTTCGAAGTCGCCTTGTTCTTCAACATCGTCGCGCTCGGCATCTACGCGCCGGCGGCGCCGTGGTGGACGGTGCTGCCGGACGAGACGCAGGTGCCGCGCCTGATCGTCTGCGCGGTCTTCGCCTTCATTTCGATCATGCTGCTGTCCTGGGCCTATGCCCGGGCGGAGGCCAGCTACCTCCTGCCCGTCGAATATACCGCCTTCATCTGGGCGTCGCTGCTCGGCTGGTGGGTGTTCGGCGAAACCGTATCGGCGATGACCATCATCGGCGCGCTGATGATCGTGGCAGGGTGCCTGTGGGCGGCGCGGCGCAAGACGATCATACCGCCCGCGACCGAGGCGGCGCTATAGGCCCCGAGCGGACTTGTCCGCGATCATGGCCCATCACCGCAACGAGCGTTTCGCGATCCGATCTCGCGCGCTATGACATTCGCGAAGCGTCCAATCGTGGTGGAGTATATGATGTTCCGAAGGCTCGATGACACGATCGCCGTGTCGCCCCAGATCACCCCGGACCAGGTGGCCGCCGCCGCCGCGCAGGGCGTGACGATGATCATCAACAACCGCCCCGAGGGTGAGGAAGAGGGGCAGCCGACCGGCGACGAGATCGAGGCTGCGGCGAAGGCCGCGGGCCTTGCCTATCGCGCGATTCCCGTCACGCATGCAGGCTTCTCGGCCAATCAGCTCGACGAGATGAATGCCGCGCTCGACGCGGCGGGCGGACCGGTGCTGGCCTATTGCCGGTCGGGCACGCGTTCGACCTATCTCTGGGCGCTGGCCTCGGCACAGCGTGGCGGTTCGCCCGATACGCTTTCCGAAACGGCGGCCGGCGCAGGCTATGACCTAGGATCGATCCGCCCGATGCTGGACGCGCTCTCGGCACGCGCATGAACTGGCTGCTGCTCGGCGGGTCCTTTGTCGGGGTGCTTGCCCTGGGGCTTGCCGCGCACCTGCTCGGGCTTGGCGCGGACGTCCGTATCGCCGACGCGGAGCATGCGTGCATCCTGGCGGACGAAGCGCATTGCGGATTCGATCCAGTCGATGTGGTGGTGGATCGTGCCGGCCATGCCGCATTGCTCAAGGATGCCGATGGACGGCACATGCTGATCCGTGCGCATGGCAATCATTTTGCGTCGCGCCTGATCGAGCCGCCGTTTTTCGGCCGGCTCGATCGCCGGACGCTGACCATCGAGACGTCGGACCGGATGTTCGGGCGGGTGACGCTCGACCTGGGCGATCAGGCCGCGCGCTGGGCCAGCGGGCTGAGGGGCGCGCATGCCTGAGCTGCCCGATCCCGTCAATTTCGCGATTCCCGGCTTTGTCGCGCTGGTGCTCGTCGAAATGATTGCCGCGCGCGCCCGCGACAGGACGCGCTACAATGTACGCGACACGCTGACCTCGCTGGGATTGGGGCTGGGCAGCACGATCGCGGGCATAATGTGCGCCGGGGCGGTAGGGGCGCTGGCGATCTGGTTCTGGAACCATCGATTGCTCGATATCGGTTTTGCCTGGTGGGCGTGGCCGCTCTGCTTCCTGCTCGACGACCTCGCTTATTATGCGTTCCATCGCAGCGCGCATCGCGTGCGCTGGTTCTGGGCGAGCCATGTCATCCACCATAGCAGCCAGCATTATAATCTCTCGACCGCGCTCCGGCAGACCTGGACCGGCTTTCTGAGCCTGTCCTTCGTCTTCCGCCTGCCCCTGTTCCTGATCGGCTTTCCGCCCGCGATGGTGTTCTTCTGCGCTGGGCTCAACCTGATCTATCAGTTCTGGATCCACACCGAGATGGTGGGGCGGATGCCGCGCTGGTTCGAAGCGGTGATGAACACGCCTTCGCACCACCGCGTCCACCATGCGACCAATCCGCGCTATCTCGATCGCAACTATGCCGGCGTCTTCATCATCTGGGACCGGATGTGCGGCACCTATACGCCCGAACTCGACGAGGAGCGTCCGCGCTATGGCATCGTGAAGCAGCTCGGCAGCTTCAACCTGCTCTGGGCAGCGTTCCATGAATGGATCGGCATCGCCAGGGATGTGTGGCGGGCGCCGGGCCTTCGGAACAAGATCGGCTATATCGTCGCGCCGCCGGGCTGGAGCCATGACGGATCGCGCGACTCGAGCGAGACGATCCGTGCGCGCTGGCAGGCACGACAGGATGCGGCGGTGCCCGATCATGGCTGAGGCGATCAAGCTCGATGCGCGAGGCTGGACCGATGTGGAATCCTTCTACGACGCATTCCTGGCCGCGGTCGACGCGCCCTCCTGGCACGGCCATTCGATCGATGCGTTGTCGGATTCGCTGATCGGCGGCGGAATCAACGGCGTCGAGCCGCCCTTCGCGGTCGAGATATTGTGCCCGGCTCGTCCGGCGCCCGAACTGACGGCTCTGTTCGACGCGCTCGTCGGGATCGTCGACGACGCGCGCGCGCTCAACCGGCCGATCGACCTGCGCTTCGTCCACATCTGATCGCGCTTGCCGACGCCTCAAATGACGTTAACGTAAACGCGAGATCGCCTGAGGGCGGCCGGGCAGGAGCGGGTGGATGGACGAGGTCGACATCGTCGTGATCGGCGGCGGATCGGGCGGCGCCGCGGTGGCGGGGCGGCTCGCGGCGGACAAAAGGTTGCGCGTTGCGCTGATCGAAGCGGGCGGCGCCAATACCGACTGGCGCATCCGGGCCCCGGGCATGATGCCCTTCATTCCCGATGCGTCGAACTGGCGGTTCGAGACAGTGCCGCAGCCGGGCCTGAACGGGCGGCGCGGCTATCAGCCGCGCGGGCGCGGGCTGGGCGGATCGAGCGCGATCAATGCGATGCTCTATATCCGGGGCAGTGCCTGGGATTACGACAATTGGGCGGCCATGGGGTGCCTGGGCTGGTCCTATGCCGATGTGCTGCCGGTCTTTCGGCGCGCGGAGGATAATGAGCGCGGCGAGGATCGTTTCCACGGCACCGGCGGGCCGCTGGCCGTGTCCGACCAGCGCAGCGCCAATCCCGGCAGCCTGGCGTTCGTCGATGCGGCGGCATCGCTGCAATTGCCGCGCAATCCCGATTTCAACGGTGCGCAGCTCGACGGCGTCGGCCTCTATCAGGTGACGCAGAAGGGCGGCGAGCGCTGGAGCGCCGCACGCGCCTATATCGAGCCGCGCCGCGACCGCATCGACATCCGCACCGGCGCGCTGGTCGAACGTATCCTGTTCGAGGATGGCCGCGCCATCGGCGTCCAGTTCGTCCAGGGCGGTACCCGGTGCACCATTCGTGCGCGCGGAGCGGTCGTCGTCGCGGGCGGCGCGTTCGGATCGCCGCAGACACTGATGCTCTCGGGCATCGGCCCGGCTGCACATCTGCGCGACCATGGCATCGCGGTGGAGCGCGATCGCCCGGCGGTCGGTGGCGCATTGCAGGATCATGTCGACTATGTCGCGGGCTACGAGACCGACGGGGCGCCCTTTATCGGCCAGACGCTGCGCGGCACGATCAGCACATTGGGCGCGATGGTCCAGTGGTTCCGCTCACGCAGCGGCCCCTTCACCACGCCCTATGCCGAAACCGGCGGTTTCGCGCGGACGCGGCCGGACCTGCCGGCGCCCGACGTCCAGTTCCATTTCGTGCCTGCCTTGCTCGAGGATCACGGGCGAACCAAGGTGAAGGCGCACGGCTTTTCCTGCCATGTCTGTGTCCTGCGGCCGCATAGTCGCGGGACGGTCCGTCTCGCCTCGTCCGATGCGGCGGCCGCGCCGCTGATCGATCCGGCTTTCCTCTCCGACAGCCGCGACGTCGACACGCTGCTGGCCGGCGTGAAGCTGATGCGCCGCATCCTCGAGGCGCCGCCGCTCTCCGATTATGGCGGGCGCGACCGGCATATGGCGGGCATCGACGACGATGCGGCGATGATCGAGATCATCCGCAGCCGCGCCGACACCGTCTATCATCCGGTCGGCACGTGCCGGATGGGCGCCGATCCGGACTCGGTGGTCGATCCGCAACTCAGGGTGCGCGGGGTCGACGGGCTCTACGTGGCCGACGCCTCGATCATGCCGGCGCTCGTATCGGGCAACACCAATGCGCCGACGATCATGATCGGCGAGCGCTGCGCCGGTTTCGTGAGGGCCGATCTCGCGCAACTCTAAGCCCCTCCCTTTCAAGGGAGGGTTTGGGGTGGGTGCGAGAGACATATGTCTCGAGCGGCGATGCCGATCGCAAGCTTGATGTTCGAAAAGGCGGTCAGGAGACCCCGGCGTTCTTCGGGGTTATGCCATCGCGCCTTTGACGCGCCGGCATAAAAAAGGGCCGGCATGTTGCCACGCCGACCCAGTCTGTTCGCAGGAGGAACCCCGTGGGGGGGGGGGCTTCTTCGGCCGCCCTCCGATCGTGTCAGTAATTGTAGGCGCGCTCACCATGCTCGGCGAGGTCGAGCCCTTCCTGCTCGACCTCGGCGCTCGGGCGGAGCCCGATCGTCTTGTCGAGGACGAAGAACAGCAGGGCAGACACGCCGCCCGACCAGACGAGGGTCAGCGCCACCGCCTTGATCTGCGTGAAGACCTGCGCACCCATGTCATAGGCGCCGGGTATGGCGGGCGTGACGGTATAGTCGAACCAGCCCTGGCCGCCGAGCGACGGCGCGGCGACGATGCCGGTGCCGATCGCGCCGACGATGCCGCCGATGCAGTGGACGCCGAACACGTCGAGCGAGTCGTCATAGCCCAGCTTGTTCTTCACCGTGGTCACGAAGAAGAAGCAGACGATCGACGCGGCGAAGCCCAGCAGGATCGAGGTCATCGGTGCGGCGAAACCCGCAGCCGGGGTGATCGCGACGAGGCCGGCGACGGCGCCCGTGGCCGCACCGAGCAGCGAAGGCTTCTTATGGACGATCTGCTCGATCACGGCCCAGGCCACTGCCGCCGCGGCGGTCGCGACATAGGTGTTGATGAAGGCGACCGTGGTCACGCCGTTGGACTCGAGGTTGGAACCGGCGTTGAAACCGAACCAGCCCACCCACAGCAGGGATGCGCCGATCATGGTCATGGTCAGCGAGTGCGGAGCCATGGGCTCCTTCTTGAAGCCGATCCGCTTGCCGATGACGAGGCAGCCGGCAAGGCCCGCAATGCCCGCATTGATGTGGACGACGGTGCCGCCGGCGAAATCCAGCGCGCCCCAGCCATAGAGCAGGCCGAAGTCGCCCGGCTGCTTCGGCAGGAAGTCCGGGCCAGCCCAGTACCAGACCATGTGCGCCATCGGGAAATAGACGATGGTCAGCCACAGCACGACGAAGATGATCAGCGGCGTGAACTTCACCCGTTCCGCGAACGCGCCGACGATCAGCGCCGGCGTGATGCAGGCAAAGGTCATCTGGAACACGATATAGGCATATTCCGGGATATAGACGCCGTTGGAGAAGGTCGCCGCCAGGGTCGACGCATCGACGCCCTGCAGGAACATCTTGGACAGGCCGCCGATGAACGGCGCGGTCGCGCCGCTGCCCGCGGTGAAGGCGAGGCTGTAGCCGTAGGTGACCCAGATCAGGCTGGCGACCGAGACGATCATCAGCACCTGCATCAGCACGGAAAGCATGTTCTTGGTGCGGACGAGGCCGCCATAGAACAGCGCGAGGCCCGGAACCGACATCATCAGCACGAGCGCCGACGAGATCAGCATCCAGGTGGTGTCGCCCTTGTTGACCATCTCGGCGGTCGGCGTGAAGGCCGCCGCCGCGGCAGGCGCCGCTTCGGTCACCGCGGCCACGGCGGTGTTGGCGGCGTCCGCGACATTGGCGGCGGCGACATTGGCCCAGGCGGGCATTGCGGCGAACAGCGAAGCGCCGACCGCCCCCGCACCCGCCGCGATTTTCTTGGAAATCGTCATGGTTCCCCCTTTCTCGTTAGAGCGCGGTTTCGTCGGTCTCGCCGGTGCGGATGCGCACGGCCTGACCGATATCCAGCACGAAGATCTTGCCGTCGCCGATCGCGCCGGTGTTCGCCGACGCCTGGATCGCCTCGACGACGCGATCCGCGAGCGCGGTGGTGCAGGCGACCTCGATCTTGATCTTGGGGACCATGTTCGTGCTGTATTCGGCACCACGGTAGATTTCGGTCTGGCCCTTTTGCCGCCCGAAGCCCTTGACCTCCGTAACCGTCATTCCGGCGACTCCAAGCTCGGAAAGGGCTTCGCGCACCTCATCGAGCTTGAAGGGTTTGATGATAGCTATGACGAGTTTCATTCGGCCCCCTTTCCGCTTTTTGTCCGGAACGGATGTCAGCAAGGGGTGTGCCAGATTCGAAAATGGCACGATTCAGGCCGTATGCGCACGATCCGCTACGGCCATGGACGGCCCGAGATGCTAATTATTGTGCAGGTGCGAAGTGATGCCCGTTTTTTAGGCAGGTTCGATCAGGGGCCGGGCGCGATCGGCATCGTCGGCGTGAACCATCAGGCGAACCGGCGTCATGAAACCGAAACCCAGCCCGGCCATGCCGCCATCGAAAAGCACGGCGTCGATCCCTTCGGCGGCAAGCGCGATCCGCGCGACATCGGCGGCGATGCGATCGGGATATTCGGCGATCGAAACCAGCGTCATTCCGGAAGGCGCCGGCGGCCAAGGGGCGGGGGGCGTCTCGCCGCGATCTCGGAATCGGCCATGGCCGACCCTACCAGTCGGCGCCCTGCTGTGCAGCCTCTTCCTCGCCGGCACGCATTGCGCGGCCCAGCACGGCATTGCGATGCGGAAAACGGCCGAATTTCGCGACGATATCGTGATGCTTATGCGCGAAATCGAGCGAGTTCGGGATGCCGAGCGCGGTGAACAGCAGCACCGAGCGCTGCTGGTCGTCGAGATCCTCGCTGTGCATGAACGGCATATAGAGGAACGAGCGTTCGTCCTGGCTCAGCGCATCGTCCAGCCCGGCATCGACCGCAGCTTTGGCGATCGCGATGGCGAGCGGGTCGGTGGAGAAGGCGTCTGCGCTGCCCCGGAACAGGTTGCGCGGGAACTGGTCGAACAGGATCACGCCCGCCAGGGCCTCGCGCGCGGAGCCGAGGAAACTTTCGGGCGGGTGTGACCGCCAGTCGCTCCAGAGATCGAGGAACCGCGCACGGATCGTCTCGTCGGTCTCGTCCGAGCGCTTCCACCAGCGATCGGGGCCGAGTTCGTCGAACCAGTAATGCAGGATATCGTCGGTCCCGGTGCTCACGCGGCGGTTCCGCCGACGGTGAGTCCCTCGATCAGCAGGGTCGGCTGGCCGACGCCGGCGGGAACCGATTGGCCGGCCTTGCCGCACATGCCGACGCCTTCGTCGAGCGCGAAGTCGTTGCCGATGCCGAGCACCTTGGTCAGTACGGTGGGGCCGTCGCCGATCAGGGTCGCGCCCTTGATCGGTGCGCCGAGTTTGCCGTCCTCGACGCGATAGGCCTCGGTGCAGGAAAAGACGAACTTGCCCGAGACGATATCGACCTGTCCGCCGCCGAAGCTTTTGGCGAAAATGCCCGATTTCATCCGCGACAGCAGTTCCGCCGGATCGTCCTTGCCGCCCTTCATGAAGGTATTGGTCATGCGCGGCATCGGTGCGTGCGCATAGGATTGCCGACGGCCATTGCCGGTTGGCGCGACGCCCATCAGCCGGGCATTGAGCCGATCGTGGATATAGCCTTTGAGGATGCCGTCCTCGATCAGCACATTCTCCTGCGTCGGTGTGCCTTCGTCATCGATCGACAGCGAACCGCGGCGCTCGCCGATCGAGCCGTCGTCGATCACCGTCACACCCGGCGCACCGACGCGTTCGCCGATCCGCCCGGAAAAGGCGCTGGTGCCCTTGCGGTTGAAATCGCCTTCGAGCCCATGGCCGATCGCTTCGTGGAGCAGCACGCCGGGCCAGCCGGGGCCGAGCAGAACCTGCATCTCGCCCGCCGGCGCCGGCACGGAGTCGAGATTGACCAGCGCCTGTTTGAGCGCTTCGTCGATCGCGCGATCGATCAGTGCGGGATCGAGCAGCCGATCGTAGAGATAGCGGCCGCCAACGCCGAAGCTGCCGGTTTCGCGGCGGCCGTTCAATTCCGCGACGATGCTGACGTTCAGTCGCACCAGCGGCCGGACGTCCATCGCGGTGAAGCCGTCGGGGCGGACGATATCGACCACCGACCAGGAACCCGAAAGCGACACCGAAACCTGGGCGACGCGCGGATCGCGCGCGCGGGCCATCGCGTCGACCGATTCGCACAGGGCGACCTTGTCGGCGAACGACACCAGGCCCAGCGGATTGTCGGATGTATAGAGATGGCGATTGTTGCCGCGCGGGGGTGGGGCGGGTGCGCCCTTTGCCGGATCGAGCAATGTCATCGTCTCGGCCGCGCGCCGGATCGCCGCTTCGCTCAACTCATTGGCATGGGCGAACGCAGTGGTCTCACCGCTGACGCCGCGCAGGCCGAAGCCCGATTCGGTCGAATAATCGGCGGTCTTCAAACGCCCGTCATCGAAGCCGAAGGCTTCGGTCGCGCTATATTGCAGGAAGAGCTCGCCATCGTCGCAACGCGACAATGCGTCGGCCGTCAGGCGCTTGGCCGAATCGGGATCGAGCCCGTCGGGCCGGTAGAGATAGGAGCGAGGATCGATGGTCATGCCACCGATATAGGCATGTCCCGGGCGCAGTCGAGATGTATCAGGCCGCCTGGGACGCCTCTTCGCCGTCCTTGTCGGCCGGACCGCCGATAAGCACGAAACGCCGGTCGCAATAGCCGCACTCGACGAAACCGGTCTCGTCGATCTCCAGCCAGACGCGCGGATGGCCGAGCGCGGCGCCGCCGGGGATGTCACTGGCGCCGTCACAGGCGACGCGGCTGGTCTTCACGCGGAGGGTTTCGGGTGCGGAGCTCATGCATGCGCGCTTAGCAAGGCGCGCGCGGGCTTGCCAGTCCGATTTGGTATTAGAAGAGTGCCGGGGCGCCGACGAGCGCGAGGAGCATCGCCGATCGCAACGCCAGACCGGCCAGGTCCTCGATCCAATGGGGCTTCCGCATCGTCATGGGCGCATCATCGCGTATGCGGGTTAAGGAAGGCTTGCGTGCCGCGCTGCTTGGCGTATGCGCATGACGCATGGTTCAGGCAGCGATCGAGATCGAAGGGCTGGAAAAAGTCTATGCGGGCGGCAAGCGCGCGCTGGACGGGGTCAGCTTCGACGTACCGCGTGGGCAGATCTTCGGTCTGCTCGGTCCCAATGGCGCGGGCAAGTCCACGCTGATCAACATCCTGGCAGGTCTGGTCAACAAGACCGCCGGGCGTGCCTCGATCTGGGGGTTCGACATCGACCGGAATCCGCGCAACGCGAAATTCTCGATCGGCATCGTCAACCAGGAGATATTGTTCGATCCCTTCTTCACGCCGCGCGAGGCGCTGGAGATCCAGGCCGGGCTCTATGGCGTGCCCAAGGCCGAGCGGCGGACGATGGAATTGCTGCGCGCCGTCCGCCTGGACGACAAGGCGGAAGCCTATGCGCGCACGCTTTCGGGCGGCATGAAGCGCCGGCTGATGGTGGCCAAGGCGCTGGTCCACGCCCCGCCCGTGCTGGTGCTCGACGAACCGACCGCCGGCGTCGATATCGAGCTGCGCCAGCAGCTCTGGGCCTATGTCCGCGAATTGAATGCTCAGGGCGTGACGGTGGTGCTGACCACCCACTATCTCGAAGAAGCCGAGGAGCTTTGCGACCGGATCGCGATCATCAACCATGGCCGGCTGATCGCCAACGAACCGACGCGGACTTTGGTCGGCATGGCGCAGGAGAAGCTGGTCGAGGTGACTGTCGACCGCGATATCATGGCGGCGCCGGACAATGCCTGTTTCCAGAAGATCGAGCTGAAGGGCGAACGCGTGCTCGCGATCACCTACAGCAAGGACAAGGTGAATGCGGGCGAAGTGCTCGCGGCGGTGCAGAAGGACGGATACGGCATCATCGACGTGGTGACGCGCGAGGCGGACCTCGAAGATGTGTTTCTGAACCTCACGCGGGCAAGCAATGCATAGATAAGCCCCTCCCCTTCAGGGGAGGGGTTGGGGTGGGGCACGATGCCGAGATTGAACCCGAAGCTTGCGGAATATGCGCGAAGAATGCGGCGCGAACCAACGGAGTTCGAGAAGCGCCTGTGGCGTCACTTGTCCAACTCTCAACTTGGCGGCTGGAAGTTTCGGCGGCAGACCCTGCTCGGTGGCCGCATCGTTGATTTCTTTTGCCCGGCTATTGGTTTGGCGATCGAGGTTGATGGCGATACGCACAATCGAGAACGAGATTTGGAGAAGGATCTGGCAGTCGAGCCGTACGGATTATGCGTCCTGCGTTTCACCAATGCCGATGTCTTGAACAATATGGAGGGTGTTCTGGAAGCCATTTTGTCGAAAGCGCAGACCTTGCCACCGCGCACTTCATGGCGACTGCCCCCCCCCAACCCCTACCCTGAAGGGGAGGGGCTTTAAGATGCATAATTACGACGTTCTCGTGATCGGTTCGGGCGCCGCGGGGCTGACCGCGGCGCTTAACCTGGCGCAGCGCTTCAAGGTCGCGGTGATCGCCAAGGGCGCATTGTCCGACGGATCGACCGCCTGGGCACAGGGCGGCATCGCCGCGGTGCTCGAACCCGGCGATACGTTCGAAAGCCATATCGAGGACACGATGGTCGCGGGGGCGGGGCTCAACAACCGCGCCACCGTCGAATTCGTCGTCGAGAATGCGCCGGCCGCGATCGAGCGGCTGGCGGCGATCGGCGTGCCCTTCAACACCGAGGCGGGCGCGCTCCATCTGACGCGCGAGGGCGGGCACAGCCATCGCCGCATCGTCCATGTCGACGACGCCACCGGCCTGGCGGTGCAGCAGGCGCTTGAAAAGGCGGCCGAGGCCAATCCCAACATCACGCTCATTCCCGACATGGCGGCGATCGACCTTGTCACCGGACGGCATGGCGAGCGCTATTCGGGCGACGGCCATGTCTGGGGGCTCTACGCGGTCAACCGGCGGACCGGCCATGTCGAGTTGTTCACCGCGCGCGCGACCGTTCTGGCGAGCGGCGGGGCGGGGCGGACCTATCTTTATTCCACCGCCCCGCGCGGCGCGACCGGCGACGGCATCGCGATGGCGTGGCGCGCGGGCTGCCGCATCTCCAACATGGAATTCATGCAGTTCCACCCGACCTGCCTTTACAATCTGGAGGTCAAGAATTTCCTGATCACCGAGGCGGTGCGTGGCGAGGGCGGCGTGCTCAAGCTGCCGCCTGGCGTGCAGGGCGGCGGCGAACGCTTCATGCCGCGCTTCGACCCGCGCGAGGAACTGGCGCCGCGCGACGTGGTCGCCCGCGCGATCGATCATGAGATCAAGCGGCTCGGCCTCGACTATGTCCATCTCGACATCAGCCACAAGCCGGCGGAGTTCGTGAAGGGGCATTTCCCCAATATCTACAGCCGGCTGCTCGAATTGGGCATCGACATCACCCGTGATCCGATTCCCGTCGTGCCCGCGCAGCATTACACCTGTGGCGGCGTGATGATCGATCTCGACGGGCGTACTGATCTGCCGGGGCTCTACGCGGCGGGCGAAGTGACGCAATCGGGCCTGCATGGCGCCAATCGCCTTGCTTCCAATTCGCTGCTCGAATGCTTCGTCTTCGGTGAAGCCGCTGCGCGGCACATCGCCGAGCATTGGGACGAGTTTCCGGCACCGCCGCCGATCCGGCCCTGGGACGAAAGCCGCGTCACCGATTCGGACGAGGAAGTGATCGTCCAGCACAATTGGCGCGAGATCCGCCGCTTCATGTGGGATTATGTCGGCATCGTCCGCACCACCAAGCGCCTTGAGCGCGCCGCGCACCGCGTCGCGCTGTTGCGCAAGGAGGTCGAGGATTATTACGGCCATTTCCGCGTCACGCCCGACCTGATCGAGCTGCGCAATCTGGTCGAGGTCGCCGACCTCATCGTCCGCTCGGCACTCCATCGCAAGGAGAGCCGGGGGCTGCACTATACGACCGACTATCCGGAGATGCTGCCCGTTGCGGTCGACACCATCCTGGCGCCCTGATCGATGGGCGCGGGGATCACATCGCGCAGATCGTGCCGTGTCTCTTAGAGCAAGCTGCGCGAAATGTGAATCGCGCAGCTTGCTCTAGCTATTGGTGATCGCATCGTTGTTGCGGAAAACCGGTTCCCACTTTTCCGCACGATGCTCTAGCGTTCAGGGCTGCCCATCCACGCTGGAATATCCCGCTGAGCGTGGAGGACGCGCCATATGTCGATATGATCGTCTCGTTCGAGATAGAAAATCAGATATGGAAATCGCGCGATTTTGCGGCTGCGCAGTCCCGGCAGTTCCAATTCATGGGCGTATCTCGGCGAGCCGGTGGCAGGTCGCGATGATATTGCGCGATAGGTCGTCTCAAGCGCATCGATGAAGCGGAGCGCGACATCGGCTCCGGCTTCCTCCGCATAATAATCTACGGCTTCATCGACGTCACGACGCGCCGCAGCGCGAGGGACGACGGGTTTTGCGCTCACTTGCCGGCAACACCCTGCACACGATCACGCAAGCCATCGAAATATGCGCCGTCAACGGGCTCGGTCGGCGCGGACGCCGCCCCGTCGAGCATTAACTGGCGCAGCACCTGACGATCCTGATCCTTTCGGATCAGCTCGCGGACATATTCGCTGCTCGTGCCAAATCCACGCCCGGAGACCTGTTGATCGACGAACGATTTGAGCGTTTCAGGCAGTGAGATATTCATCGTGCTCATGCCGTTCCAGATAGCGATTTTGGCAAAAATTGGCAAGCTTCGACACCATCGACATGGAGAAGTTCGAGGGAAGGCGGCTCAAAGGGCCATCGGCATTTCTCCATCTCGCGAGTGGGAAGCTTTAGCGGTTCTCTGATCGACGGGCACGGGGATCAGTGCCGCGCGCGGCGGCAGTGTCTCGGGTGTACGAACGTTCCAGGCAAGGCCGGCGCGTTCGAGCAATTGGATGAAGACGAAACCCCAGTCGCTCTGGCCGCGATAAAGGCCGATCTGGGCGGAACCGGGAAAGGCATGGTGGTTGTTGTGCCAGGCCTCTCCCATCGTCGGGATGGCGGCCCAGGGAACGTCGTGCGCCTGTACGCCGGCGCCGTCGACGAGCCAGCTTTGCGGGCCGCGGCGATGTGCGAGATGGCCGATGAACCAATGGCCGGTGACCGAGGCGCTGACCCGTGCGCAGACGCCCCAGATCACCCAACCCCAGCCACCGATCAGGAAAAGCAGTGCAGCGATCGGAATCTGCTGCGCCATCCAGCTGCGTTCCAGAAACCGATAAAAGGGGTCGCGCCCGATCCGCCCGAGATCGAAGGCGGGTGGTCTGTCGAGCACCAGCCGGCAATGGATCTGCCACCAGGCATCGACGATCATCGGACGGCGATGTGCGAGATAGTCATGGCAGTCGGATTGGCGTTGTGCCCAATCGCGCAGATCGTGCGTGCGGATCATCCAAAATGGTCCGCTCATCCCGACTGTCGTTCCGAACCAGACCAAGGTTCGTTCGAGCCATAGGGGTGTGCGGAAGCTGCCATGGATCAGCAGGCGGTGGAAACCGACGCTATGGCCGAGCAGCAGCCCGGCGCCGGTGGTGCCCAGAAATATGGTGAACGCGCCCCAGCTGAACAGCAATGGCCCCGCTGCCAGCGTGAGCGCGAGCATTATGCCGTTCCACAGCGAATGCACCGGATCCCATCGCACCATGCCTGCGACCGGGCTGCAGCCCGGCGTCTCGACCAGGGAATGCACCGCATAGGGGTCTTCGGACTCGCTCATGATAAGCTCCTAGGTATTTAATTTATTTCTTAAATGATAAGATGCTTGTCAAGTAGTTAGCTTACTCCTTAAATAACGGCTGTATGCAACGCGTCTTCGAAGCCCTCGCCTCCGCGCCTCGCCGGAAGATTCTCGCCTATCTGGCGCATGCTGAGCTCAATGCCGGAGAGATCGCGGCACGCTTCGAGATATCCAAGCCGGCGGTGTCGCAGCATCTCTCCATCCTCGAAAATGCCGGATTGATCGCAAGCGAGAAGCGCGGCCAATATGTCTATTACCGGCTCGTACCGGAAAGCCTCGCCAACACGCTCAACGGCTATGTCCAGGAAGTCTGTCCGGTTTCGCGCCCGCTCAAGGCGGAGAGCGCGGCGATCGCCAGCCGCAAGGCGACCGACGGTAAGACCGACTAGATCACGGAAGGCCAGTGCGCGCTGTGCTCTTGCCTCATCATGTGTCTCGCTTCACAGGATTTCATCGGCGCCGGTCATTGGATGGCGCGTGATCTCTTGGGGGGGGCGAACGTCGATGCACGGTTATGCCAATCCGCGCCGCTTTCTGGCGATTGCGAAATCCCTGACCGCATGGCTGACCTGGGGTGGCCTGATCATCTCCTTGGCGGGCATGCTGGGTGGTCTCTTCTACTCGCCGCGCGATTATCTTCAGGGTGAAAGCGTGCGCATCCTCTACGTCCATGTGCCGGCCGCATGGCTCGGCATGGGCGGTTGGGCCGGGCTGGCGATCGCCAGCCTGGTGCAGCTTGTCTGGCGGCCCCCTGTCGGGCATAGCGGCGCGTGCGATTGCCGTGCCCGGTGCGTTGTTCACCGCGATCTGCATTGCGGCGGGTTCGGTGTGGGGGCGTCCCACCTGGGGAACCTATTGGCAATGGGACGGGCGGATGACCTCGATGCTCGTCCTGTTGTTTCTCTATTTCGGCTATATCGCATTGGCCAATGCAAGCGCGGAGCGCGGCAATGTCAGCCGGGTGGCGGCGATTTTCGGTCTGGTGGGGATCATCAACGTGCCGATCATCAATCGATCGGTGGTCTGGTGGAATTCGCTCCATCAGGGGCCGAGCATCACCATGAAGGGATCGAGCATCGACAGTTCGATGTTGTGGCCGCTCGGATTGACGACTATCGGCTTCGGTTTGGTGTTCGGCGCGATCGTGATGATGCTGATGCGCGCGATGCTGGCACGCATCCAGACCGAGGCGCGCCTGAAACGGATGGCTTCGCAATGAACCACTGGCCCTTCATCATTGCTGCTTATGGCATCGAGGTCTTGGGCATTGGCGGCGTCATGCTGTGGGCATTCATGTCGATGCGGCGCGCGGAAAACGACCGGCAGGATCTTCGATAGGGGCCGATCTTGCGGGTCAGTCGCGGGGCGCCGGCAGCCTGACATCGCCATTGGCGGTTTCGCCGAAATCGATCACGCACATCCAGCGATAGCCGCGATGCGTGCCGCAGGCCGCACCGGCATGGCGCCAGCGCGTGTCGAACAGCATCTTGCGGTGACCGCGCGTCGGCACGGCATCGTCGACGATGAGCTGGCGCACCGCATCCTCGGCATTGTCGGGGCCATAGGTGATCGATTCGCCAACATAGATATGCCCGCCGCGGCGCTGCACGCGAATGCCGGGCGTCGATCCGTCGGGTCCGACATGACCCATGGCGCCCCGGTTGCCCTGGCTCCGCACATGATCGGCGGCGGCGCGCGCGAAGATCGGGCTCGGCAGCAGCGGCGGCAAAGGCGTCTGCCGGTCGAGGAAGCGGATCGCCTCGTCCACCGCCGCGACGCCTTCGTGCGTCAGCAGCCGGTCGTCGCCACCGGGCAAACTCACCACCCTGCCGTCATAGCGTTCGCGATATTCGCGAAGCGACCGGGCATAGTCGCGCGGATCGGCGCGGACGCGGTTGATTTCGGCGACGATCGCGTCGCCATGCTCTTGCGCCGCCGCGGGAAATGCGGTCAGCGCGCCGAGCAGCAGCGCCGCGATCGGATCAGCGCGCGACAAGAAAGCTCCGCACCGCCGCGTTGAACCGGGCGGGCTGGTCGAGCATGACCATATGGCCGCTTTCGGCGATGGGCACGAGCCTTGCCTGTTTCGCGCCACGATAGGCAGCCGTATAGGTCTGGCGTATCTGTGCGGGTGTGAGCGCGCCGCCGGGCGCCGGCGTGGCGAAGGCCACGGTCATCGGCGCCGTGATCCTGGGCAGTTCGGGGGTCAGGTCGATCGCCGCCAGTTCGCGCAGGCTGCGGGCGGTGACGTCGGGATCGCTCGTCGCGCCGCTGCCTCCGAACATCCGCATCAGCGACCCGAAGCTGCGTCGCCCCTCGGGCGTGGCGGTGAACATCTCGGTGAGCCGGTCGGCAAGCGGGCCCCAGCCCTCGGCATTGCCGCCGAGCAGTCCGGCGGGGGCGGGCAGCATGTCGACCACCATCAGCCGGCCGACGCGCGCGGGCCAGCGCGACGCGACCATCATCGCGATCGTGCCGCCCATCGAATGGCCGATCAGCGCGGGGCGGATCAGCCGGGCATCGGCGATATAGCGCGCGATCTCTGCCGCGAGCGCGCCGACAATCTGTCCCTTGGCATTGCCCCCGGCCGGAACGCCCGCAAAACCGGCGATCTGGACGAGATGGCTGCGGCAGCCGGACAGCGCAGCCATCGTGCCGTTCCAGATTGCGCGCGACGAATCGACGCCGTGGATCAGGATCACGTCGGGGCCGGCGCCCTGAACGGTGACGGTCAGCCGGGACGAGGTAAAGGGTGCGGCAGCCGCTAGGCGCGGCATCAGCCCGGCGGCGAGCGTGCCCATCAACAATGTTCGGCGGCCGATGGTTCTTGGCATGTCCATCGTGCTTCCAATGAAGATGGGGCTTTAACACAGGCTGAAGCGGGCCGGCGGTGGCAGTGAAATTCGCCCGACCATCCGTGATCTGGCGCAGGTCCGGATTGGTCGTAGACTCTCAGACGGCGAGGATATCCCCTGTCACTTGTTCGAGAAGATCCAGAAATGGACCGGACTGCAGTTCGGGGATCAGCGCCATTTCGATCGCGGCGCCGCTCGCGAGCGCGTTGACGAGGCGCAGCCGCAGTTCGAATCGATCGATATCGGTCTCGTTCGTCGACAGGGCTTTCAGCTTCGTGTCCAGCGCCCTGGATGCTTTGTGCTGCAATTGCATGGCGGAGCGGACCTTGTCGTTCCGCATCATCTCTGCCGCGATCTCGAGTATCAAAGCCGTTCGGTCCCGATCCAGCATCGTCGAACGCAGTGTCGCGACGAAGCGGGCGATCGCGGCGGCGGCCGTGGGAGGACTGTCTTCGAGAACCTGCGAGAAGCGTTGAAGCTGTTCCTCAGAATCCGCCTCTATGATCGCTTCCACCAGTGCCTCCTTGCTGGGGAAGAAACGGTAGACCAAGCCCACGCTGACGCCGGCCTCCGCCGCTATGTCGGCGACCTTGGTGGACGCAAACCCTGATCGGATGAAGCACGTCCTTGCGGCGTCGAGAAGCTGGGCCCTTCGTACTTCGGGAGCCTCTGTCCGTTTTCGCTTCATTCGACACCTCCGTGCCGCACGATAGCGGGATCGGCGGACCATTCCAATGAATGAGTGATCAATCATTTCAATTGACATGGAAGCATCGAAATACCAGTGAATAATTATTCATTCACTGGTGGAGGTTGAAATGAGCGATGAGGCTGTCGAAAATCCGATGCGGGGCGTGACGATGAACGGCCTTTGGAACAGCCGCTATTTCGAGATGGCGGCCGCCGCCAATGCGGAACGCTATCGCATCTTCGTGGGAGCGCCCAATCCGCCCTTTTTCGGCGGTGCGCCAGATCCGCATGCGCGCCATCCCGTGATCCTGGTCCTCGACGCGAAACTCAATTTCGCGATGGTCCACGCTCAGGTGCAGACGATGAGCGCCCTGGGGCAATTGCCTCCTGCCTACGTCGTCGGCATCGGCTATGCTGGCGACGAGAGCTTCTTCGAAAAGGATGCCTTCCGGCGTCAGGCCGATCTCACGCCGAATCGCGGCGGAGATCGTGAAGCCCTGATGGCCGCCACCAATCGTGCGGACGATATAGTTCATGGCGGGGCGGGGGCGTTCCTCGCATTTTTGCGGGACGAGCTCCTGCCTCTCCTGCGGGAAATCCATCCGATCCTTCCCGACGACGTCACGCTCCTGGGCAACTCACTGGGCGGCCTGTTTCCTTCATGGGTCCTCTTTCACGATCCCGGGTCGTTCCGACGCTATGTGATCGTGAGCCCGGCGCTGTGGTGGAACGACTATGAGATCTGGTCATGGGAAGCGGCCTATGCTGCTCGCCAGGACGATCTGCCTGCACATGTCTTCATCACTTTCGGAGGACTCGAAACGGCCGAGAACCATCGTGCGGGCGTCGAGCGGGCTATCGACGCCGCGCCGCAGGATCTCAAAAAACTGTTGGAAACGACACTTGCGAATTCTGACGCGGCCGGCTGGGTGCTTGGTGCGGAGCTGATCCCGGAGGTCGACGCCAGGTTGAAGCGCCGCGATTATCCGGGCCTGAAATTGACCACCATGATCCTGCCCGACGAAACGCATGAATCCATTCCGGGCGCAGGCTTTTCGCGTGGCTTGCGGTCGGTATTCGAAAGCTGGAAGCCGTGCTGAAGGGCGGTGCCGCACCGGACGGAAGGATGCGGGCACGGATCGGCGGCGACGTCTTCATATGGAAGCCTAATCGCCATTCGTCTTCAAGCCCGGCCGAAGGGACCGCGCTTCCCACACTGGACCGGGCACGTTAAGGGTCCAGACCCATGATTTATGAGGCCGTGACGAGGGAGAATTGGGTTGATGGCTAGGCGCGAGTACGCCGGATAGCATCGCTATCCGGCAATCGAGCAACGACGTCAGGAACCCAATTCCCCCTCGCCCGAAGGGTGGCATCATATCGGGCGATCCGCGGCGTCGGAACGCTTGCACGTGGCGAATGCCACGCGCTACGCGCTCCTCCTGGCGGCTCATCCCGATCTGATACCATCACGCCCTCATAAATCATGGGTCTGGACCCTAAAAGCCGCGCCCCGACGGAGTTCATACATGACGGCCGCATCCCCCGGGCGACGCAATGCCGCGATCGCCTTCATCCTGGTGACGGGTGCGCTCGACGTGATGTCGATGGGCCTCGTCATCCCTGTCCTGCCCTCGCTGATCGAGGAGTTTGCGGGATCGAACGCCAGCGCGGGCGTGTGGAACGGCGTGTTCATCGCGCTCTGGGCGGGCATGCAGTTCATCTGCTCGCCGATCATCGGATCCCTGTCCGATCGTTACGGCCGTCGCCCGGTGATCCTGATCTCGACCGCGGGGCTGGCGGCGGACTGGATGTTGATGGCGCTTGCGCCCAATCTCTGGTGGCTTGCGGTGGGGCGGATCATCGGCGGCATCACCTCGTCCAGCTTCACCACCGTCTTCGCCTATATGGCCGACATCACCGAGCCTGAAAAACGCGCCAAGGCCTATGGCCTGATCGGGGCGGCGTTCAGCGGCGGCTTCGTGCTGGGGCCGCTCGTCGGTGGCGTGCTGGGGGAAATCTCGCCGCGCGCGCCGTTCTGGGCGGCGGCGGCGCTGTCCGGTCTCGCCTTTCTCTACGGGCTGTTCATCCTGCCCGAATCACTGAAGCCCGAAAGCCGGATGGCGTTCTCGTGGAAGCGCGCCAACCCGTTCGGTGCATTGCAGCTGTTGCGCTCGCATCCCGAACTGTCCGGGCTCGCGGTCGTCAATTTCCTGCTGTATTTCGCCCATCACGTCTTTTCCGCGGTGTTCGTGCTCTATGCCGAATTCCGTTATGGCTGGAGCGCGCTCGAGGTCGGCGTGCTGCTCGCGATGGTCGGCGTGCTCGACATGTGCGTGCAGGGGCTGCTGGTCGGACCGGTCACCAAAAGACTCGGGGATCGCGGGACGATGGTGTTCGGCCTGTTCGCCGGATCGATCGGCATCACCTGCATGGGGCTGGCGCCGACCGGCTGGCTGTTCGTTGCCGCGATGCTGCCCAATGCGCTGTGGGGGCTGGCGATGCCGACGCTGCAGTCGCTGATGACCCGGCATGTGTCGGAAAGCGAGCAGGGCCAGCTTCAGGGCGCCAACAACAGCGTGGCGAGTGTCGCTGGCGTCGCCTCTCCCTTGTTCTTCGGCATCGTCTATTCGATGTCGGTAAGCGCCGATCCGGTGCTGCCGCACCCGGGCTCACCCTTTTTCATCGCCGCGCTGATCCTGCTGGGCGGGGCGTTGATCGGTCGCGTGGTGACGCGGCGCGCGGTTGCAGCCTAGGCAGGATTCACTGAGCCAGAAACGCCTTCATCGCGGCGTGAAAGGCATCGCGATTGTCGTACATGATGAAATGCGCGCTGTCCGGCACGCGGACCAGCTTCGCGCCCTTCAACCCGGCATAGGATGACTGATAGGTCGCATCGATCTGCGCGTCGGTGAACGGGGTGCCGGCGGGGGTGACGTAGAGGATCTCGGCGGGCACCGCGATGCGCGGCAATTCGGGGCGCAGGTCGGTCACGACCAGTTCGTGAAAGGTGTTTTCGGTCACCGCCCGGTCGCTGTCGAGCGCGCTTTGCACCACCGCGGGTCGCTCGCCATCGGTCTTCACCATGCCGCCCGTCATCGCTCCGATCGACTTGGCGCGCGCTTCGGCGGTGGCGCCGCGCATCTGCGCCAGCACCGCGTCGGCGGTGGGGCGGACGGTTTCGGCGGTGGTGCCCGGCGGGCCGAACATCATGCCCATAAAGGGCACCTGATCGACGACCATCAGGCGCGAGATCGCGGTGGGGTGACGCGCGCCGATCATCAGCGCGATCGTGCCGCCCATCGAATGGCCGATCACCGCCGGCCGCCTGAGCTTCGATTCGGCGATGTAGCGCGCGATTTCCGACGTCACGCCATTGAGCAGATCGCCTCTGGCATTGCCCTCTGCCGCGGTGCCGGCAAAACCCTTCACCTGCACCAGATGATAGCGATAGCCCGGAACCGCCTCGACCGCATATTTCCATGCGGCGGGGCTGGAGGTGAGGCCGGGGATCAGAATCACGTCGGGGCCCTTGCCCTGCACCGTCACCGTGATTCGGTCCGATGCGAAGCCCTTTGCCTGCGCTGCGACCGGCCCGAACAGTCCCAGGAGCGCGAATAGCGCGAGCAGCATCCGGCGAGTCATGATTTTTCCCCTCGATCGTATGCCACAATAATCTGCGGGGAGTGGCGGCGCCAGCCGGCTTCGGCTATCCCCGCGCGCATGGCCAGCAACCATCTCTATCTCGTCGACGGCTCCGGCTACATCTTCCGCGCCTATCACCGGCTTCCGCCGCTCACCAACAAGCATGGGGAGCCGGTCGGCGCGGTCTATGGCTATACCGCGATGCTGTGGAAGCTCGCCGATGAAGTGCACAAGGCGGACGGGCCGACGCATATGGCGGTCGTGCTCGACAAATCGTCGCACACCTTCCGCAACGAGCTTTACGACAAGTACAAGGCGCAGCGTCCGCCGCCGCCCGAGGACCTGATTCCCCAATTCCCGATGATCCGCGATGCGACGCGCGCCTTTTCGCTGCCTTGCATCGAGGAAGCGGGCTGGGAAGCCGACGATCTGATCGCGAGCTATGCCAAGGCGGCACTGGCACAGGGCTGGCAAGTGACGATCGTCAGTTCCGACAAGGATCTGATGCAGCTGATCGAGCCCGGCCTCGACATGTACGACACGATGAACAACCGGCGGCTGGGTGCCGAGGCGGTCGTCGAGAAATTTGGAGTCATGCCCAAGCAGCTCGGCGACGTGCTGGCGCTGATGGGCGACAGCGTCGACAATGTGCCCGGCGTGCCGGGGGTTGGGCCCAAGACCGCGTCGAAGCTGATCCTCGAACATGGCGATGTCGAAGCGGTGCTAGCCGCAGCGCCCACGATGAAGCCGGGCAAGCTGCGCGACAATCTGATCGAGCATGCCGATATGGCGCGGCTCTCGAGAAAACTGGTCGAGCTGGCCAGCGAGGTGCCCTTGCCCGATCCGCTGGAGGATCTGGCGCTCAAGGGCATTCCGGAGGCGCCGCTGCGCGCGTTCCTCGATCATCACGGCTTCAAGTCGCTGCTGATGCGCCTGGGCACCGTCGCCGATGCGCCGCAGCCCGCGCCCGCATCGACGATCGAACTGCCCGCCGATCCGCCCTGCGATCATGACGCCTATGAAAGCGTCATCGATCTCGACGCGCTCGATCGCTGGATCGCCACGGCGACAGCGCAGGGCTTCGTCGCTTTCGACACCGAGACCGACGGGCTTGGTCCGATGGCGCGGCTGGTGGGGATCAGCCTGGCGACCGCGCCCAACAAGGCCTGCTATATTCCACTCGGCCATGGCAGCAACGACCTGCTGTCCGAAGCGCCGGTGCAGATCCCGACCGATCAGGTGCTCGCGCGGCTGAAGCCGTTGTTCGAGGATCCGGCGGTGCTCAAGATCGGGCACAACGCCAAATACGACATCAGCATCCTGGGGCGTCAGGGCATTGCCGTGGCGCCGATCGATGACACGATCGTGATGAGCTTCAATCTCGATGCCGGCCTGCACGGCCATGGCATGGACGAGCTGGCAGCGACGCATCTCGACCATAGCTGCATCGCGTTCAAGGATGTGGTCGGCACCGGCAAGTCGCAAAAGGGCTTCCATGAAGTGCCGTTGCGCGAAGCGACGCGCTATGCCGCCGAGGACGCCGACGTCACGCTGCGGCTGTGGCGGCGGTTGAAGCCGCGCCTTTCGCCCGAGCATGTCACCCGCGTCTACGAAATGGTCGATCGGCCGCTGGTGCCGGTGATCTCGGGCATGGAGCGCGCGGGCATCAAGGTCGATCGCGAGGAGCTCGCACGGCTGTCGGCCGAATTCTCGGGACAGATCGCCGAGCTGGAGAAGGAGATCCACGCGATTGCCGGCGTGCCCTTCACCATCGGCAGTCCCAAGCAGCTCGGCGACATATTGTTCGACCGTATGGGGCTGAAGGGCGGCCGCAAGGGCAAGTCCGGCGTCTATTCGACGGACGTCAACGAGCTCGAGCGCATCGCCGGCGACAAGGATGGCGGCCCGGGCGTCGAGATGGTGCGCAAGGTGCTCGACTGGCGCCAGCTCTCCAAGCTCAAATCGACCTATACCGATTCGCTTCAGGCGGAGATCAAGCAAGAGACCGGACGCGTCCATACCAGCTATTCGCTGACCGGGGCACAGACCGGCCGACTGTCCTCCAACGACCCCAATCTCCAGAACATCCCGATCCGTAGCGAGGCGGGGCGGCGCATCCGCGAGGCGTTCGTCGCCGAGCCGGGCAATGTCCTGCTCTCCGCCGACTACAGCCAGATCGAGCTGCGGCTCGCCGCGCATATGGCGGACGTCCCGCAGCTTCGCGAGGCGTTCCAGCGCGGCGACGACATCCACAACATGACCGCGCAGGAATTGTTCGGAGAGGTCAATCGCGACACGCGCGCACGCGCCAAGACGATCAACTTCGCCATTCTCTACGGCATCTCAAGATGGGGCCTGGCCGGCCGGCTCGAGATCGCGCCGGACGAGGCGCAGGCGATGATCGATCGTTATTTCGAGCGTTTCCCCGGCATCCGCAACTATATCGCCGAGACGCTTTCGAGCGTGCGCGAATGCGGTTTCACCACCACATTGTTCGGCCGCAAGACGCATTTCACGCGGATCAAGTCGAGCGTCCAGCACGAGCGGCAAGGGGCCGAGCGTGCCGCGATCAACGCTCCGATCCAGGGCACCTGCGCGGACATCATCAAGCGGGCGATGGTCCGTATGGGCCCCGCATTGCTCGACGCTGGGCTGCCCGAAGTGAAGATGCTGCTCCAGGTGCATGACGAACTCGTATTCGAGCTGCCCGAGGGCGACGTCGACAAGGCAAAGCCGGTGATCGAGCATGTCATGGCGACTGCCGCCGCGCCCCTGGTGACGCTGTCGGTGCCGCTGGGCGTGGAGATCGGCACCGGTCACAGCTGGGGCGCCGCGCATTGATACGGGGTTCGACGCCCTTTTCCTGTCGTTCCCGCGAAAGCGGGAATCCAGTGCGGTATTTGATACGGCAAAGTGGCGGACACGCCGATCTGGATTCCCGCTTTCGCGGGAATGACAGGGTTCGGCGTTGACCGCGCCCACCGAAAGCACCGAGGATATCCAGGCGCTCGCCAAGGGCGGACGGACGAATTTCTTCGGCTTCCTGCTGCGCCTTGCCGCGCGGCTGCCTTTCCTGTTCATCGCGGGGCGCTGGTATGGGGCGGATGCGCTGGGCCGTTTCGCCTATGCTGTGCTCGTCATCGAGTTCGCCGCGCAGATCGCGACTTTCGGGCTGAAGCGCGGGCTGGCCGAACAGCTTTCCAAGACCGACCGGCCGCATGTCCATGTCGTGTGGGATGCGTTGCTGGTGGGTGGACTCGCCTCGGCGGTCGTCGCCGGCATCCTGATGGTCTTTCCCCAGGCGATGTTCCCGAACAGCCAGATCAACGGGCTGGAACTGTTGCTGCCGCTGACCATCTTCGCGCTGGTCGGTTCGGATCTGACGCTGGCGGCGCTGGCCTATCGTTTCGATATCGGGGCGACGGTGCGGGCGCGCTCGGTGATCGAGCCCTGGACGATCAGCATCGCCGCATTCGGCTTCGCTTTCTATTCCACGCGCGACGGTCTGATCATCGCCTATGCCGTGTCGATGGCGGCGGCGCTGGCCGCGTCGCTCTGGCCGTTCTTCCGCAGCTATGGCGTGCCGCATGGCTGGCGGCCGCGACCGGCGCCGATCTTCCGGCTGATGCGGCAGAATATGCCGCTCGCCGCCGCCGATGCGGTCGAATGGGGATCGCGCCGGCTCGACCTCGCCATTCTCGGCCTGTTCGTTTCGCCCGCGATCGTCGGCATCTATTATGTCGCGCAGCAGGTCGCGTCGCTGCCGCAAAAGCTCAAGACCAGCTTCGATCCGATCCTGGGCCCGGTCATCACCCGCAATCTGGAGGCGGGCGACCGCGCGGCGGTTGCGCGCCAGGTGAGCCAGGTCGGTTTCTGGATCATCGCGGCGCAGGCGGGCATCGCGCTGGCGCTCGGCATTCCCGGCGAAGGCGTGATGGGGCTGGTTGGCCCCGGCTTCGTCGGTGGTGTCGGCGCACTCGCTTTCCTGCTCGGCGCCGAAGTCGTGGCGGCAACCGCGGTCGTCAGCGAATCGGCGCTGATCTATGTCGCGCGTCATCGCAACATGATCATCTCGCTGGTGATGATCCTGATCCAGGCGGTGTTGAGCGTCGTCTTCATTCTGGCGATGCAGGAAATGGGCTGGCCGGCGCTCTGGGTCGCGGCCGGCCCGCCGCTCGCCTTGTGCTGCGCGCTCGGTCTTGCCTCGATCGTGAAGGCGCGGCTGCTGTCGCGGCTGCTAGAGGCACCGGTCAATGGCTGGCGCTGGGCGCTGGTCTGGGCTGCTGTGGCAGCGGGAATGGTCGGCTATCTCGCGACGCAGCTTCCCGAATGGCTGGAGCTCGGGGTCGGTATTCCGGTGATCCTGGGTGTCTATGGCTATATCATCTGGACGCGCGGCTTCGGCCCTGATGACCGGGCACTGTTCCGGATGAAGGAAAAGGCGGTTTAGCCGCGAGCCCCTGATGTGCGTTGCCCGCAAGATGCCAGCCTTCGCTGGCATGACGGTTTAGTGTTCTGGAACAACGCCCCAAAGTCCGTTCGTGTCGAGCCCTTCGACTGCCCGCCAGGGCGGGCGCTCAGGATGAACTTCGGCCCCGTGGGCCGAAGTCGGGACACGCGGCGCGGACTCCAACGTCCCTCGACTTCTCCGCGAAGCGGAGAAGTTCATCCTGAGCGCCTGCCTTGGCAGGCAGTCGAAGGGCTCGGGACAAGCGGTGGAATTCAGCCCGCCAGGCCCCTCAATGCCGGAAGTGGCGCATGCCCGTGAACACCATCGCCAGGCCCGCTTCGTCGGCGGTCGCGATGACTTCGTCGTCGCGGATCGATCCGCCTGGCTGGATGACGGCCGTCGCCCCTGCCTCGACCGCTGCGAGCAGCCCGTCGGAAAAGGGGAAGAAGGCGTCCGACGCGACGGCCGAGCCGATCGTCCGGGGTTCCGCCCAGCCATAGGTCTCGGCGGCTTCCTTTGCCTTTACCGCTGCGATCCGCGCCGAATCGCGGCGGTTCATCTGGCCGGCGCCGATGCCCGCGGTCGCGCCGTCCTTGGCATAGACGATCGCATTGGACTTGACGTGCTTGGCAACGGTCCAGGCGAACAGGCAGTCGGTCAGTTCCTGCTCTGTCGGCTGGCGCTTGGTCACGACCTTCAGCGCATCGCGCGTGATGCGGCCATTGTCGCGCGACTGGAGCAGCGCGCCGCCCGCGATGGTCTTCAGCGTCATGCCGCCGCGCGCCGGATCGCCGAGCGGGCCGGTGAGCAGCAGGCGGAGATTCTTCTTCTTCGCAAATACCGCCAATGCGTCGGCATCGGCCTCGGGGGCTGCCACCACTTCGGTGAAGATGCCGGAGATCGCTTCCGCCGTCGCGCCATCGAGCGGACGGTTGACCGCGATGATGCCGCCGAACGCCGAGACGCTGTCGCATTCCAGCGCGGCCTTATACGCTTCGATCAGCGTCTCGCCGCTGGCCACGCCGCAGGGATTCGCATGTTTGACGATCACCACCGTCGGCGGGCCTTCGCGGAATTCGGCGACCAGCTCGAGCGCGGCATCGGCATCGTTGAGATTGTTGTACGACAGCTCCTTGCCCTGGACCTGGCGATGATCGGCAAGCGATCCATTGGGTGCGAAGGCAGGCAGATAGAGCGCGGCGGACTGGTGCGGATTCTCGCCATAGCGCAGCGGCTGGCCGAGGCGGAACGGCACGGTCAGGCGCGGCGGGAAGCTTTCGCCCTGATCGGCAAAGGCGAACCAGGATGCGATCATCGAATCATATTCGGCGGTCGCGGCGAACGCCTTGGCGGCAAGCCGGCGACGGAAGTCGAGCCCGGTCGCGCCGGCCTTCGCGTCGAGCGCTTCGGCCAGTTCGGCATAGTCGGCGGGATCGGTGACGATCGCGACATGCGCATGGTTCTTGGCGGCGGAGCGCACCATCGACGGGCCGCCGATATCGATATTCTCGATGATCTCGTCACGTTCCGCGCCCTTGGCGACGGTCTGCGCGAATGGATAGAGATTGACGACGACCAGATCGATCGCGCCGATGCCATGTTCCTCCATCGACGCGACATGCGCGGCATCGTCGCGGACGGCGAGCAAGCCGCCATGGACCTTGGGGTGCAGCGTCTTGACGCGGCCGTCCATCATTTCGGGAAAACCGGTCAAGTCGGAAATGTCCATCACCGCGAGGCCGGCATCGCGCAACGCCTTGGCGGTGCCTCCAGTCGAAACCAGCTCGACGCCGTGGCGCGCCAGGGTGGCGCCCAGCTCGGCAAGGCCGGTCTTGTCCGACACCGAAAGGAGGGCGCGGGTGATCTTCACGTCGGTCATCTTGGATTCCTGAATTGTCCCGAATCCGTTCGGGCTGAGCATTCCGAAGCCCTGTACTTCTTCTTTCCCCAAAGAAAAGGGCAGGGCATCAACCCGCGCGCTTGAACACCCATCCGATCGCACCGCCATCCGCCGCCGCGGCTGCCGCCACCGCAAGCTGGAGCGTGTTGTGCGGACGGCCGTCGGCATCCACCCAGATGCTGTCCTCGATGGTCAGCGCACCGCCGCGGCAGCGGAACTGCCACAAGGCGCCCTGGCCGATGCGGAGCAACGCGCCCATGCCGTCGGCGGTCGGCGAGGCCTCGACTTTCGGCGCCAGGTGGAATCGCACCGCGAACGGGGTGTTGTCGGGCCTTTTGCGCCGCTCGGAGGGGAGCAGCATATCCTCGCCGCGCAATTCCTTGCCGTCGGACGTGAGCGCGAGCAGGCGGCGATGGATGAAGCCGAAGCGACGGGCATAGCCGTCATGGCTCGCCTCGATCCGGCTGCCGGTATCGACTTCGCGGCGGTCGAGCTCGATCTCCGCGACGCCCCGGCCCATCGTGCCGTCGCCATGGATGGCGGTGCTGTTGCTGTCGGCGACGATCAGCGTCGAATGCGCGGCGCTCGATCGCAGCCCCTGGGTCAGCCGTGCGGGAATATGGGCGCTCGATTCGCGCGATCCGCCGCAATTGACGACCAGCCGGTGGGGCCCGTCGGACATTTCGATGGCGAGCGTCGACGCGCAGCCGCCCGCGCTCAGCCGACTGACAGGGGGCGGCCCCGCATCGACGATCAGCACCGTCGCGCCGCCCGAAAGACGGTGATAGCCCCATTCGCGCGGCTGGCGCTGCGGGCGGGTGCGGATGCCCGAGGCCTCGATCACCGCGGTCACCTTTTCCGCGGGGACGGGCGCGCTGCCCTGGAAGCTGGCAAGCCCGCCATCGCCATGGGTGACGCCGAGCAAGGCGGGCACCGCACGCCCGATCGCCGCTTCGAGCGCGTCGGGCGGGGTCTGCCGGCGCACGTCATAGACCGCGAGCAACATCGACAGCAGCATCACTGCCTCGATCTGGCCGGACGGAGAGCGACAGGCGACGCCGCCATCGGAGAACAGGCCGCTCTGCAATGCGCGCGCCAGGCCGGTTTCGGCGGAGGCAAGCCGCGTGCCCGATCCGGGGATCAGCAGTCCCGCCGCCGCAAGCCCCGCCCAGGCGGCGATACGCGGCACGCCGGGTTCGGCCTTGTCGGCGCCGCGATCGAGATGCCGCGCGCCGCGCGCGAGTGCGTTGAGCACCGCCGAACGATAGATCAGATCGTTGCTCGACAGGATCAGCGGTGCGTGCGCCGTCCAGAACAGGATGCGCTTGCCCCACAAATCGGGCCGCCAGGCGAGGTCGCTGACCTGCTGGGCGTGGCGCGCCGTCCATTTGCGCATCACCGCCTCGGCGATCGGCGCCCCCTGTTCGCGCGTCGCGACGGTGGACAGGTCGCGCAGCCAGGCGAAGCTGTGGATATAGTCGACCAGGCCGGGCGAAACGTCGAGCCGCGCAAAGTCCAGCGCGGCGAGGTCCAGCCGTTCGCCGCGGAACAGGAATGCGCCGGAGAGCAGCGCGCGGCCGGCGCGGATGTCGCCGATCACCGGATCGTCGGGCACCGCCATCAGCTTGAGCGGATAGCGGCCCTTCAATCGCAGCGCATGGAGCGGCGAGCGCCAGCTCAGCCGATGGAAACGCGCGGCCAGACGCTCGGCCAGCGAAAGCCCCTTGTCGCCGCCCAGCCGCACGAGCCTTTTGCCCTGCTCGATGCCGTCGGCGCCCCCACCAATGGGTGGATTGGCGCTCACCCGCCCCTCAATGCCTCGATATTGGCGGCGTAGCGCTCCGGACCGCCGCGGAAGGTGGCGGTGCCCGCGACAAGCGTGTCGGCGCCTGCCGCGATCGCGCGCGGCGCGGTGTTGATGTCGATGCCGCCATCGACTTCCAGCCTTATGTCCTTGCCCGTCTTGTCGATCATCTTGCGGATCGCCTCGATCTTGCGGAGCTGGCTTTCGATGAAACTCTGCCCCCCGAAACCGGGATTAACGCTCATCACGAGGACGAGGTCCACATCCTCGATCAGATAGTCGAGCATCTTGGCCGGGGTGGCGGGGTTGAGCACGACGCCGGCCATCTTGCCGAGCGCCTTGATCGCCTGGACGGTGCGATGGGTATGCGGGCCGGCCTCGGGATGGACGGTGATGATGTCCGCTCCGGCCTCTGCAAAGGCCTCGAGATACGGGTCGACCGGCGAGATCATCAGATGCACGTCGAACGGCTTGGTCGTGTGCGGGCGAAGCGCCTTCACCACCGCCGGGCCGATCGTGATGTTGGGGACGAAATGCCCGTCCATCACATCGACATGGATCCAGTCGGCGCCCGCGGCGTCGATGGCGCGGATCTCCTCGCCCAGTCGGGCGAAGTCGGCGGAAAGGATGGATGGCGCGATGCGGATGGGAGTGCTCATGGACCCTCGGCCTTAGCCAAGGGGCCTTGCGCGGGCAAGCGCGCTATACGTTCCCCGCGTTATCGCCTGATCAGCCGCGCCATGAAGAAGCCGTCCAGTCCGCCCTGTTCGGCAAGCATGCCGGGCAGGGTGCGCACCCAGCCGCGTTCGTGCGGCGATAGTCCCGCAGGGAGTTCGTCGGCCCGGACGGGGTTGAGCGCGATGTCGGGGCGCGACGCCAGCAAGGCGTCGATCTGGTGCTCGCCTTCTTCGGGTTCGAGCGAGCAGGTCGCGTAGACCAGCCGACCGCCGGGCGCGAGCCAATCGACCGCACGGGCGAGCATCCGGCCCTGCAGCGCTGCCATGTCCGCGATCTCGCGCGCGCCGATCCGGTGGAGCACGTCGGGATGTCGGCGGAAAATGCCCGTGGCGGTGCAGGGCGCATCGAGCAGGATGGCATCGGCGGGGGCGCCCGGTGCCCATTCGAGTGCGTCGGCGGTGACGATGTCGAGCGGCAATCCGATGCGTGCGGCATTTTCGGCGACGCGTTCGAGTCGCCGCGCGCTGCGGTCGAGCGCCTTCACTTGCCAGCCCGCCGCCGCGAGCTGGAGCGCCTTGCCGCCCGGTGCGGCGCACAGGTCGAGCGCGACGCCGTCGCCGGAGCCGAGCAGCCGGGCGGGCAGTGACGCGGCAAGATCCTGCACCCACCAGGCACCGTCGTCGAAGCCGGGCAGGCCCTTGACCGGACCATTGTCGGATATGCGGACATGGCCCGGTGCCAGGCTGGTGCCGCCAAGCTTTTCGGTCCAGCGCGCGGTCTCCGCGGCATTTTTCAATGTCAGGTCGAGCGGCGGGGGCGCCGCGAGCGCGGGGCTTGTCGCGGCGACCATCACATCACCCCAATTGGCCGACCAGCGCGCGCGAACATGGTCCGGAAGCGTGGGATGTTCGGGCAATGTCGCGCCGCCGCGCATCAGGCTGCCGAACACGCCATGGACCAGCCGCTTCGGGCCGCCATCGACCAAGGGCAGCACCGTCGAGATCGCCGCATGGGGCGGGGTGCCGAGCGCGAGCGCCTGGACCAGCGCGATGCGCAGCACGGTGCGCGCCTTCGCATCGTCGGGCAGGATCTTCGATGTCGAACCGTCGATCAGCGCGTCGAGATCGGGCAGCCGGCGCAGCGCCTCCGCGGCGATGGCGTGGGCGAGCGCGCGATCCTCGGATTTTTCGATGCCCTGGGTCGCGCCATGGAGCGCGGTCTCCAGTGGCTGGCCGCGGCGGAGCACCGCATCGAGCAGCTTGAGGGCGGCGCGGCGCGCGGCAAGACCGGGCGTGGGGGCTGGATAGCGGGATGTCATCGCTCTCCCCTCGGTGCGGGGGGAAGCGATGTCAAATCCCGACGATCATTTCCGCCGCAGCGGATCGAGCGCGCTGCCGCGCTTGCTGCGGACGGATGAAGGCACGGCGCTCTGCCGGCGCGGCGGCTGGTCGAACCGCGGCGGTGGGCTGTGCAGCCCCATTTCGCCCGCGATCTGCTCGAGTGCGTCGATCCGGTTCTGCGTGTCGGGATGGGTGGAAAACAGGCTGTCGCCCCCGCGTCCGCTGAGCGCCGGCACGATATAGAGCTGCGCCGCCGCCGGATTTCGCTCGATGAAATGATTGGGCACGCGCGCGGCACCCTGTGCCAGCTTGGCGAGTGCGGATGCCAAAGCGCGCGGATTGCCCGAAATCTCCGCGCCGCCACGATCCGCGCCATATTCGCGCGTGCGGCTGATCGCGAGCTGGACGATCATCGCGGCGAAGGGCGCGACGAAGACCGCGAGGATCGTCGCCAGCATATTGCCGCGATTGTCCCCCGAACGGAAGAACAGGCCGAAATTGGCGAGCATCGAGATCGCGCCGGCAATCGTCGCGACCATCGTCATCACCAATGTGTCGCGGTTGCGGACATGCGCAAGTTCATGCGCCATCACGCCAGCGATCTCGTCGCGGCTGAGCATGTTCAGCAGGCCGCTGGTCGCCGCGACCGCCGCATTCTCCGGATTGCGGCCGGTGGCGAAGGCGTTGGGGTGGGGATCGTCGATGATGTAGACGCGCGGCATCGGCAATCCGGCGCGCATGGCGAGCTGGCTCACCAGCCCGACGAATTCGGGCGCGCTCGCGCCGTCGACCTCGCGCGCATTGTGCATGCGCAGCACGATCTTGTCGGCATTCCAATAGGTGAAGAGGTTCATGCCGGCGGCCACCAGCAAAGCGATCAGCGCGCCGCCGCTGCCGCCCAGCGTATAGCCCAGCCCCATGAACAGCGCGGTCAGCGCCGCCAGCAGCATCGTCGTCTTGAAACCGTTCACTTGGCATTCGCTCCTTCGATCCCCAATGTGGGATGGAAGCGCTTCCGCTGCAATATCGAGGTGATGCGATGACCGGCCGCCGTCCAGATCATGTGAAACCCCCGGCGCATCTGTCGAAGAGCCCGCCCGTGCCCGAACCGGAGCCATTGAAGCGTCCGGATGAGGACCCGCTGGGGCGCGATCCCGTCCGCTACGGCGATTGGGAGCTGAAGGGGATCGCGGTCGATTTCTGACCTTTCAATGTCATTCCCGCGTGCGCGGGAATGACAGGGAGGTGATGGAATCCTATTCCGCCGGCTTCAAATCCCCCAGCACTGTCGGGATCAGCTCCGATACCGTCGGGTGGATCGGCACCGCCCATTGCAGCACGCCGTAATCGACATCGGCGTTCATCATGTCGAGAATGCCGTGGATCGCCTCATCGCCGTTCGTGCCGAGGATCGCGGCGCCCAGGATCCGCTTCGTGTCGGCGTCCGCGACGATCTTCATGAAGCCCCGGGTCTCGTCCTTCTCGATCGCCCGGCCGACGCGCGTCATCGGCCGTTTCGAGACGAGCAGTTTTCTGCCGCTCTTGCGCGCCTCGCTCTCACTCATGCCGACGCGCCCGAGCGGTGGATCGGTGTAGAGCGCATAGCCGAGGATGCGATCGCTCAGCTTGCGGTCCGCACCGTCGAGCAGATTGGCGGCGATGATCTCATAGTCATTATAGGCAGTGTGGGTGAACGCGCCGCGGCCATTGCAGTCGCCCATCGCCCAGATGCTGGGGACATTGGTCTCCAGTGCGTCGTTGACGGTGATATAGCCGCGCGCATCGACCGAAACGCCCGCGGCGTCGAGCCCGAGATCGTCGGTATTGGGGCGCCGGCCGACCGCGAGCAGCGCATGCGATCCGGTTTCGGTCGGGCTGCCCGAGTTGCAGTCGACACCGACCTCGATCCCCTGCGGATGGGGGGCGAAGCTGATGCATTCGGCGCCGGTGCGGACCGTGATCCCCTCTGCCTCCATGATCTCCCGGATCGCTTCGGACACGTCCTCATCCTCGCGTGAGACGAGGCGCGGGCCCTTTTCGACGACGGTGACCCTGGCGCCGAAGCGGCGGTACATCTGCGCGAATTCAAGCCCGATATAGCTGCCGCCGACGACGACCAGATGTTCGGGCAATGTATCGAGCTGCAGGATCGAGACATTGGTCAGATAATCGACGTCGTCGACGCCGGGAAAGTCCGGCACATTGGCGCGGCCGCCGACATTGAGGAAGATGCGCGGCGCTGAGATCCTCTCGCCGTCGACCTCCAGCGTATCGGGGCCCGTGAAGCGCGCATGGCCCATGATGAGGGTCAGCCGCTCCATGCCGCGCAGCCATTTTTCGTTGTTGGTCCGCGCATTGGTCGAGACCGCATCGGCGCGGGCCCTGACCTTCTTCATGTCCACCGAGATCGGGCCGGTCTCGACGCCGAAATCGGCGCCGCGCCGGGCGAGATGCGCGGCATAGGCGCTGGCGACCAAAGTCTTGGTGGGCATGCAGCCGGTGTTGACGCAAGTGCCGCCGATCAGCTTGCGCTCGATCAGCGCGACGGTCATGCCGGCCGCGGTCAGCCGACCCGCCAGCGACGGGCCGGCCTGGCCCGCGCCGACGATGATCGCATCGAATGTCCGGGTCATGCTGTGGCGGCGGCGCAGACGATGAGCCAGGCGCCGCCGATCGCGACCACATCCTCGATGAGCGCGGCGGGCCGGTCGGAGCCGAACAGTCCGGCAAGCTTGGCGCGCACCGCGGCGCCGCCATAGGTGCCGATCACCGCGCCGACCGCGCCGATCGCGGCGCCCGACAGAAGCGCCCCGCCTGTCGAGCCGATGGCCGCGCCGGTGACGGCGCCCATCAGGATGCGCGTGCCGAACTGCACCGGCACCTTGCGGCTGGGGGTGGAGGGAAGCTGGTCGGTCACCAGTTCGCCGAGCGCGAGCAGTGTGAGGATCCAGGGGGTAAAACGATAGCCGAGAAAGGCGAGCCAGGTGCCGTCGAGATTGAGCCAGCCACAGGCGGCGGCCCAGCTTATCGCGGCGGGCGCGGTCATCGCGCGCAGTCCGGCGATCACGCCGATCAGAAGAGCAAGAAGCAGGATCATCGGTCGACTCCGTCAGAGGGAGGCAGCGGCCGCATGCTACAGCGATCCGCCGCCTTTCCTAGATGTCATTTCAGTGCGGCAACGATATCAGCGGTAACGCTTTGCCGCATGGGCCAGCGACAGGCCGGGGCGCAGCGCGGTGCGGGTGGCGACGAAGCCGGTCCAGTCGGCGATGTCGGGCAAAGCGGGGATGGTGACGGCTTCCCCGATATCGAGCCCGGCCAGCGCCGCATCGACCATTTGGTCGACCTCCATGATCATTTCGGGCGGGATATTGTCGAGGCTCTCCTTCTCCCAGATCGCGGTGCGGGTGATGCCGGGCAGCACGGCCTGGACGCGGACGCCCTTGGGGCCGAGCTCGGCGGCGATCGCTTCGCTGAACGCGAGCACGAAGGCCTTGGTCGCCGGATAGACCGATGTGAAGGCCTCGGGCATCAGCGCGGTGACCGAGGTGATGTTGACGATCGTGCCGTTGCCCTGGGCGGCGAAACGCGGCGCGATCGCGGCGGTCAGCCGGGTGACGGCGGTGACGTTGAGATTGATCATCATCGTCAACAGCGCCGGGTCGGCGGTCGCGATCGGGCCTTCGCCGGCGATGCCCGCATTGTTGACGAGCATCGCGATCCTCGTGTCGTCGCGCAGGCGCTGTTCGACGATCGCGAGGCCGGCCGCGTCGGACAGGTCGGCGGGCAGGATCTCGACCGCGACCCCGGTTTCCGCGCGCAGCCGCTGCGCGAGCGCTTCGAGCTTGTCGGCGCTGCGCGCGACGAGGATCAGGTCATGGCCGCGTTTGGCGAGGCGATCGGCATAGGTGGCGCCGATACCGGTCGAGGCGCCGGTGACGAGTGCGGTTCCGTTGCTCATGTCATATTTCCTTGAAATGCGCGGGCGGGGATGGCCCCGCCCGCGACGTTGGTGTTCAGTTGCGGAAGAAGGTCAGCAGGTCGGCATTGAAGCGGTCCTGCTCGGTCTGGGGCAGGCCATGGCTGCTGCCTTCGTAGATCTTGAGGATCGAGCCCTGGACCAGCTTCGAGGACATCAGCGCGGAGGCGCCGATCGGTACGATCTGGTCGTCGTCGCCATGCAGGATCAAAGTGGGGCGATCGATCTTCTTCAGATCCTCGGTGAAGTCGCTCTCGGAAAAGGCGCGGATCGAGTCGAGCTGGCCCTTGAGCCCGCCCATCATGCCCTGCCGCCAGAATTCCTCACGGATGCCTTCGGAGATCACGGCGCCGTCGCGGTTATAGCCATAAAAGGGGATCGTCAGATCCTTGAAGAATTGCGAGCGATTGTCATAGGTGCCCTTGCGGATGCCGTCGAAGACGTCGAGCGGCAGGCCGCCCGGATTGGCTTCGGTCTTCAGCATCAGCGGGGGAACCGCGCCGACCAGCACGACCTTGGCGATGCGGCTGGTGCCGTGGCGGCCGAGATAGCGGGTCACTTCGCCGCCACCCGTCGAATGGCCGACCAGGATGACGTTGGTCAGATCGAGCTGGTCGAGCAACTCGCCGAGATCGTCGGCATATTGATCCATGGTGTTGTCGTTCCACACCTGGTCCGACCGGCCATGGCTGCGGCGGTCATGGGCGATGGTGCGGAAACCCTGATTGGCGAAGAACACCATCTGCCCGTCCCATGCGTCGGCGCTGAGCGGCCAGCCATGCGAGAAGACGATGGGCTGGGCGTCCTTGCTGCCCCAGTCCTTGTAGAAGATGCGGGTGCCGTCCTTGGTGGTGATCGTGCTCATCGTTCGATCCTTTCGAAATACCGGGTTCTGAAGACTGTCGGTGCGTTTCCGCTGCCGATGGACAGGAGATAGGCCGCTTCCGGAACGATCGGGATTGGCGTATCCGACATAAGACAGGTCAAAACTGACAAAGGTGTGACGATGACGCAGACTGTGGCGAACCCGTCAAAGGCGGAAGTCGGATTGCTGCTCTATCCGGGCTGCCAGATGGCGATGATCCACGGCATGACCGATCTGCTCGCGATCGCGGGCAATTTCTCCGAGAAGCATGGCGGCCAAAGGCTGCGAGTCAGCCATTGGCAGCGCGGCGACGATGGCTGTTTTACCCGTTGCTACGACACCGATCCGAGCAGCGGCGGCGAGCCGGAGGTGCTGATCGTGCCCGGACGGCTATCGGGCCCGGTCACGCCCGAAGAGGCGGCACCCTATGCCCGCTGGCTGCTCAATCGCCATGCCCAGGGCGCGACGCTCGTCTCCAATTGCGGCGGCGCATTCCTGCTGGCGTCGACCGGGCTGCTCGCCGGACGGCGCGTCACCACGCATTGGGCGTTCGCCGACGCCTTTCGCGCGCGCTTTCCCGATGTGACGGTCGATCCGGACAAGATGGTGATCGAGGATGGCGACATCATTACCGCGGGCGGGTTGATGGCCTGGACCGATCTCGGCATGCGGCTGGTCGATCGGCTGCTCGGGCCGACGGTGATGATGGAGACCGGCAAGTTCCTGCTGATCGACCCGGCCGGGCGCGAACAGCGGCATTACAGCAATTTCGCGCCGACGCTCACCCATGGCGACGAAGTGATCCTGAAGGTCCAGCATTGGCTGCAGGCCAAGGGCGCGCGCGACGTCGGCGTCCGTGAGATGGCGGCGGAAGCGCATCTGGAGGAACGGACCTTCCTGCGGCGCTTCCGTGCGGCGACGGGGCTGAAGCCCACCGAATATGCGCAGAAGCTGCGCGTCGGGAAAGCGCGCGAATTGCTCGAATTCACCAATCGCCCGGTCGACCAGATCGCCTGGTCGGTCGGTTACGAGGATGCCGGTGCGTTCCGCAAGGTGTTCAACAAGGTGACCGGGTTGCCGCCGGGCGATTATCGGCGACGTTTCGGGATATCGGTGCAGGCGTAGCTTTCCACCGTTCGGGCTTCGACAAGCTCAGTCCAAGCGGGTGGGGAGGGCGCGCTTTGCTTCATCCTCGGTCCGCGCATCGCCGTCCGCATCGATCTCGCGCGACATCTCCGCTTCCTCGGCCTCATAGGCGGCATGCGCCGGTGCCAGCCGGAGCACGGCGTAGCCCGCGATCGCCGACAGCAGCGAACCGAGCAGCACGCCGATCTTGGCTTCCTCGATCAGCAGCGGATCGCCGGGAAAGGCGAGGGCACCGATGAACAGGCTCATGGTGAAGCCGATGCCGCACATCAGCGAGACACCGTAGATCTGGAGCCAGGTCGCGCCGCGCAGCTTGCCGGCGATGCCCAGCTTCACCGACAGCCAGATGCTGCCGAAAATGCCGATCTGCTTGCCCAGGAACAGTCCGGCGGCGATGCCGAGCGGCAGCGGCGCCAGAAGCTGGGCGAACCCCATGCCCGCCAGCGACACGCCGGCATTGGCGAAACCGAACAGCGGCACGATCGCATAGGCGACGCTCGGGTGCAGCGCATGTTCGAGCCGATGGAGCGGGGAATCCGCGGCATCGGGCGCCCCCGGCGTGCGCTTGATCGGAATGACGAAGGCGGCAAGGACGCCGGCGATGGTCGCATGGACGCCCGACAGCAGCACTGCGTACCACAGCAAGGCCGCGCCGATCATATAGGGGGTGAGCGCGGTCACCCCGCGCCGGTTGAGCAGCATCATGCCCGCCAGGATGGCAGCGGCGACGCCGAGCGCGATCAGGTTGATGCTGGCGGTATAGGCGATCGCGATGATCGCCACCGCGCCCATATCGTCGACGATCGCGACGGTGGTCAGGAACAGTTTGAGCGATGTCGGCGCGCGGCTGCCGAGCAAGGCAAGCACGCCGATGGCAAAGGCGATGTCGGTCGCGGCGGGGATCGCCCACCCCGCCGCGAGATCGGGTGTTCCACCGGCGGCCGTCAGATAGATCGCCGCGGGCACCACCATGCCGGCGGCCGCGGCAAGCACCGGCAGCCGGCGCTGTTGCCACGTCGCCAGCCGTCCGTCGACGAACTCGCGCTTGATCTCCAGCCCGACCAGCAGGAAGAAGACCGCCATCAGCCCGTCGTTGATCCACAGATGCGCGGTCATCGGTCCGAGCTTTTCGCTCAGCACCGGTCCGATCGGGGCATGAAGCAGATGGTGATAGACTTCACCGAGCGGCCCGTTGGCCACGATCAGCGCCAGCGCCGCCGCCGCCATGAGGATGATTCCGCCCGCAGCCTCGCTGTGCAGGAAATCGCGCAATGCGGAAACGGGGCCGGTGCGTTGGGTCATGCCGCACAGTCCTACCGGGTGAGGCCGGCAACGCAAGGATGGTCGGGGCGGATAAAACCGCGCTCCGGAACGTTGTCATGGCGATATCATTCGGGAGTGTCCGTTGCGTATTATCCTTTGGCTCGTCGGAGCACTGTTGCTGATCGGGGCTGTCGTCATCGCCTTGCCTCATATCCTGGTGCGCGAAGAGCCGGCGCCATCACCGGACGTCGCCGCGCAGATGCCCGCCGCGGACGACCAGCCGCGCCCGATCATGCAGATACAGGTCGCCCTCGATCGGCTGGGCTTCGGCAGCGGCGTGATCGACGGCAAGGAAGGCCAGTCCTTCACGGCCGCGCTGCGCGGTTTCCAGGAATCGAGGGGGCTGACGGAGAGCGGTACGCTCGACACACCGACGCGCGCCGCGCTGGCCGAGTGGGCCAACATCCCGGCGACGCGGATCGTCACCATCTCCGCCGATTTCGCCAAGGGGCCGTTCACGCCGATCATCCCGCGCGATCCCGCCGCGCAGGCGAAGCTGCCGATGATGGGCTATCGCAACCTCGCCGAAAAGCTCGCCGAGCGCTTCCATACCGATCCGGCAACCTTGATCGCACTCAATCCGCCCGGCACGAAGATCGGCGCCGGACTGGCGATCCGCGTCCCCAATATCGGTGATGCGGCAATCGATCCGGCCAGGGCGGACAATGCCGACTGGCGGGTCACGCTCGCAACGCTCGGGGTCGGCACCGATCAGCCCCAGGCGGACCGGGTGGTCGTCGACAAATCGGAATCGGTGCTCAAGATATTCGACGCCAGCGATCGGCTGATCGCGCAATTCCCGGCGACGATGGGCAGCGAGCATGATCCGCTGCCGCTGGGCGACTGGACGATCAAGGGATCATCCTACAATCCGCCATTCCATTATAATCCCGATCTGTTCTGGGACGCGTCGAGCAAACACGGCAAGGAATTGCTGCCGCCCGGCCCCAATGGCCCAGTTGGCGTGGTGTGGATCGACCTGTCCAAGCCGCATTACGGAATCCACGGCACGCCCGAGCCGCAATCGATCGGCCGCAGCGAGAGTCATGGCTGCATTCGTCTGACCAATTGGGATGCCGCACGGCTGGCGATGATGGTGAAGCCGGGGATGCGGGCGCGCTTCGTGGCCTGAAACCGCCTGGCCGCTACGGTCTGACCGGCGCCATCCCATAGCCGCGACTGATCGTGCGCTGCTCGATCCGTTCGGGCGCGAGCCGCTCGGCAACCGCGGCGAGCGCCGCGTCCAGATCGTGCCGGGTGCCGCACAGGAAGAAATCGAGCGCGGCATAGCCATGTTCGGGCCAGCTATGGATCGAGATATGCGATTCCGCGAGCAAGGCCACGCCGGTCACGCCCTGGCCCGGGCCGAAGCCATGGAGCCTGATCTCCAGCAAGGTCGCACCGGCCGCATCGACCGCTGCGCGCAGCGCGGTTTCGATCAATGCCATATCGTCGAGCCCGGTGCAGCCGTGCAGGTCCGCCAGCAGATGACGGCCATCATAGGCGGGGGCGGGCATCGGCTGGGTCATAGCATGGTCTCATATGCGTGGCCGGTGAAGCGCATCGCGCCCTCCGCCGCCAGCACGCCGCGATAATGCGCTTCCTCGAACAGCGATAGCCCGCTCAGGTCTGAATGCGCCAGGAAAACGGGTGGGCGCGTCGCCGCCGCGGCTTGCGGCGCAGCCTTCCAGATGAAGCCGGGGGTGGGGCGGATCATCGCATGGCCCCAGCGCCAGATGTCGATGCTGCGGATCGCGCCCTCCAGATCGGGATTGGTCGCCAGCAGATCGTCGGCGACGATGTGGCGCCAATCCTCGGCCGGGCGCTCGACGAGCAGGCGGCGCGCAGCGGCGGGCGCCATGGTCGACAAGGGCAGATACCAGGTCAGCACGGTCTCGTTGCGACGCGCACCGATCGTCTGGTGAGTCGCGACGACATAGCCGAGCGCTTCGGACGTCGCGGAGACATTGTCCCAGGCCAGCTTCGCGCCGCGCCCGGCGGGATGGCGGTCGACCGTGACATTGGCGATCAGCCAGGGTGCGTAGCCAAAGGCCTTTGCGGGCGCCGTCAGTTCGGGTGCGATCCGTGCCGCGACGAAATGCGGCATGGCGAGGATCGCGGCGGCCGCGCGCGTGCGGATGCTGACGCCCCGGGCGACGTCGAAACTGTCGATGGCGACGCCGTCCTTGTCGGACAGGGCACGGAACACGATCCGCCCCGGCGCGATCCGCGGTGCGAAGCGCGCGGCCATCGCGCGGGTCAGTCGCGCATTGCCCTCTGCCCAGGTGAGGACATCGTCGCCCGCGCCGTTCGCGGCCCAGCCGCGCCGGCCCGCGAAATAATGGATGCCTGCCCAGGCGGAGACGTCGCCGGGCTCGCAGCCATAATCGTCGCGGCAGCAATAGCGCAGATGCGCGCGCAGCACCGGCGATCGCCAGCCCTGCGCATCGAGCCAGTCGGCAAAGCCGATCCGGTCGAGCGCGAGCAGATCGGCATCCTGCGAACTATAGGCGAGGGGCAGCGCAAAGGCCGGCTTGCCGTCGCTGCCGATCCGAGCGGCAAACGCCTTCATCGCGGCATCGAACGCGACGAGATCGGCTTCGTCGTCCTCGCTCAGCGCGCTGTGCGGCACCAGCCCTTCCTGCCAGCGACCCTTCCAGAGCAGCCGTTCTTCGAGATCGGCGCAGAGCTGATAGGGATCATAGACCGGCGCGCCGTCCTGTTCGCCGGTGATCATGCCGAATTGCGTCAGCATGCGGCGAAGCGCGGTCGCTTCGCGGTTCGCCACCGGCAGATAATGCGCGCCGAGCGGATAGGCGGAGACGGCGTTGCGGCCGCTACGGGCATTGCCGCCCACTTCGTCTTCCAGTTCGAGCAGGTGGAAATCGTCATGGCCGGCTTGCGTGAGCGCCCAGCCGGCCGCGAGCCCGGCGACGCCGCCGCCCGCAATGACGATGCCCGTGCGTTCCTCATGCGCGGGCGCGGGGAAACCGCCGTCGCGCAGGCGGTGGCCGCGCGCCATGTCCGCACCGCCCTCATTGCCCGGCGGTGCGCCGCCTTGTGTCACGCCCCAGCCGATCCCCGCCGCCGCGACGCCGGCACCGGCGCCCGCGATCAGCGTGCGCCTGCTCGGCTGCCAGCTCATCCCTCGTACCGCGCCCATTCGGCGGCGAATTCGCGGACCAGCGCCTGATTGTCGAGCCGGTTCACCGGCATCGGCCGGCGCGCCATGTCGGGCGGGAAATCGAACAGCCGCTCGGCGGTCTCGGCGGACAGGAAACGCGCACCCGGCAGGATTTGCGCATGAGCGGGAACCGCGCCGTGCGCCGCCAAGATGAAGCCCCATTCGCCGAAGCTCGGCACATAGGCATGATAGGGTCTGGTCGTCAGGCCCGCCGCCTCGATCGTCGCCGCCACTGTCCAGAAGGCGCCGGGTGCGACGAGCGGTGAGGTGCTCTGCACCACCGCGACGCCATCGGGCGCGAGCACGCGCGACAGTTCGCGGTAGAAGCTCTCTGTATAGAGTTTGCCGACCGAGAAGTCGGTCGGGTCGGGCAGGTCGACGATGATCGCGTCATAACGGCCGCGCGCCTCGCGCAGCCAGCGGAAGCCGTCGGCATTGATGACGCGCAGTCGCGGATCGGTCAGCGAGCCGCGATTGAGCGCGACCAGCATGTCGCTTTGCGAGAACAGCTTGGTCATCGCCGGATCGAGATCGACCAGAGTGATGTGACGCACGTCAGGATGCTTGAGCACTTCGCGCGCGGCGAGCCCGTCGCCGCCGCCCAGGATCAGCACCTCGCGGGGATGCGCGACGCGGCCGATCGCCGGATGGACCAAAGCTTCATGATAGCGATATTCGTCGCGCGACGAGAATTGCAGATTGCCGTTGAGGAACAGCCTTACATCGTCGCCGTTGCGGGTGAGCACGATGCGCTGGAAGGGCGTGGAAACCGCGTAGATGACGGGCTCGCCATAGCCGGCGACTTCCGCCCAGCGCTGGAGCCGTTCGGCGACGACGAAGCCGCCGAGCAGCAGGATGGCGGCGGCGATGCCCGCGATCTTCTCCGCCAGCATCGCGCGCCGCGACGGCAGCATGAACAGCACGGCGAGCGCCACCGCGACATTGAGCAGGCCGAACAGGAATCCGGTGCGGATCATGCCCAGCCAGGGCATCAGCACCAGCGGGAACAGCAAAGATGCGGCAAGCGCGCCGACATAGTCGAAGGTCAGCACGTTGGAGACCGTCTCGCTGAAGGCGAAGCGCCCGCGCAGGATGCGCATCAGCAACGGGATCTCGAGCCCGACGAAGAAACCGATCGCGAGCACCAGCGCGTAGAGCGCGACACGGAAATGGTCGAGCATCGGGAACAATGTGAACAGCGCCGCGGCGGACCAGCCGCCGAGCAGCGCGATCAGGATTTCGACGCGGACGAACAGGCGCAGTTCGTCGCGCTTCACATAGCGCGAGCACCAGCTGCCGATCCCCATCGCGAACAGATAGGTGCCGATGACGGTTGAGAATTGCGTGACGCTGTCGCCCAGCAAATAGCTGGCGATGGTGCTGGCGAGCAATTCATAGACCAGGCCGCAGGTGGCGACGACGAAGACGGAGACGAGCAGCGCCCCCGCAAATGCCGATCCCTGAGGATGAGAACTGGTCGCGTCTTCTTCAGCCGGACTCTCAGCCATGGATGGCGGCGGCGACGATGATCGCGAGCCCGATCGCGACCGCGCCGGCGAACTGCGCGACCGCGCGGTTCTGCTTCTCGTTGATCTCCTGCCACAATTTGCCGGGGGTCAGCAGGTCGAGGACGACGAAGCCGATGACGAACACGGCGATGCCGATGCCGGCATAGAGCAGGGTGTTGAGCAGGGCGGGGACCGTGGTGACCATCGCATTCCTCCTATTTGTGGTTGGGGCCGCCGGCATAGAAGCCGGCGCGGGTTGCGCGGCCGCCGTCGGCAAAGGGCGAATATCCGGAAAAGGCGCTCATCAGGAACAGGACGACGACGCCGCAGCACCACAGGCCGTAGAGAAAAACGCCCTTGCTCATTCGTCGTCCCCGTCATCATCGTCGTCGTCGCTGCCGGCGAAATCGCTCTCGCCGCGCCGCGCGGTCTCGAATGTGGCGTGGCGCCACAGCAGGAAACCGATCGGCAGGATGACGACGATCAGCGCCAGCCAGAAGTTGGACAGGAAGAAGCCGCCGGGCGCGACCGAAATCTTCAGCGACACCGCGGGTTCCGATCCGCCCCATCCGTCCGACGCATAAGAGGGTGACGAGCCCGATCCGCTCCAGCGGCTCGCCGAGGCATCGACCACCAGATCATAGGTGCCGGCGGGCAGAACCGCGAGCTTGGTCGTCTTGTCGCGGCTGCCCTCGGTCCAGGCGCCGTCGGAATCGCTGCCCGAATAATGTTCGACCAGGCCATAGGCCTCGTAGCTCGCCTGGGTCTTGCGATCGACCAGCGCATAATCGATGTCGACCCACAGATTGTCGATATCCGGCGCCTCGGCGGCGATCGTCACCGCCTGGCTCGGTCGCGGCAGGACGATCGGGCCGAAGGTCTGGCTGATCGCTTCGCGGCCCGGGGTCAGCGCCATGGTGAAGGATTGCGCCTCGCCCTTGCGTCCGAACAGGATGATGATGAAGACGAGCGCCGCGAGCGTGACCAGCCCGAGCTTGAAGGCGCCCTTCAGGCTCGCGCCATAGGGCGATGGCTGATGCGGCAGCGGCGGCCGGCCGCTCCCCGGCCAGGGCCTGGGCGGATCGACACCGAAGGCGCCGATCTCCTTGGGCGACAGCAGTTCGTTCAATGTCCAGTTGCGTTCGGATTCATTGCCCTCGAACGACAGCATCGTGCCGGGGCGGACATAATCGGCGGTCTGGACCTGTTCGCCCACCGCGACCCGCCAATAGAATTCGCCGAGCACATAATCGACCTGCGCATCGCCGCGGAAGAACGCGTCATAGGTCTCGCCGTTGACCGACAGCGTGCCGTGCGAGACATATTTCGGCGTCGCGGTCAGCATCGTGCCGAAGTTCCAGCCGCGCCCGTCCGTCGTCAGCCAGCGATAGCCGTGATAGGGATTGAACAGCAGATATTCTTCCCAGGGATAGGATCCGCCCTCCGACCGGCCGAGATAGCCGATCGCTTCCCATTCGACCCCGCGCAACGTGCCGCGCGTTCCCAGCGGGATGGTCAGCGCGCGTGCCGCCTCCGCATAGCGTTCGATGATCTGGACGTCGGGGTTGGTGACGTCGAGCACGCTGCTGCAATATTGGCAGACGATCGTGACGGTGTAGCCAGCCGCACGCATTTCGACGGTGCCGCCGCATGCGGGACAGGTGAGCGCGCTGACGGCGGGATCGGTCATGCCGCGAAGCTCGGGATCGTCCAGCCGTCGAGCGCGCGCAGATCCTGCGGCCCGAGCTCGGCAAGCGTCACATAGCGGCCGGTGTAGAGCGACGCTTCGGTCCCGTCATGCTGGAAGCTGGCGCAGGCGCCGACGGCCGAGCGGAAATCGACGCTCTTCACTTTCCAGCCCGCTGGCGCGCTGAACGGCAGTTCGCCTTCGCAGGCGATGCAGACCGCGTCCTTGATGTCGGCCACCTGATAGTCGATCCCGTCGATCTTGGCTTCTTCGCCCGGCTTGGCGTTGCCGCCTTTGGCGAGATGCGAGACCACGCGCGCCAGCGACCCCTTGAGCGGTTTTTCGAACAGCAGCATGAACTGCCCCATCGCTTCGCCCAGCCAGGCGTCGCGGCCGTCGGCGAACAGCAACAGCCATTCGTTCCACGCGCCGTCGCTCCAGCCCCAGCGGACACGGCCGATCACGTCGAATGCCTGGCCGTCGAAGCTGCCACGCGTGCCGATCCGGATCGGGCTGACGTCGAAGGGCAGCACTGCCATTTCGCCGGCAGCGCGGACACCATCGTCGATCCGGGTGACGGCGGTCCGGCAATAGTCGCACACTTTCACCGGCAGCGCCGGCGAACGGAACACGACTTCCGCGCCGCAATTGGGGCAATTGACGCTCAGCATCGCCGCGTCAGCGGATCCGGCCCAGCAACTCCGCCTTTTTCGCGTCGAACTCCGCCTGTGTGATCGCGCCGATGGTCAGCAGCTTGTGCAGCTTCTCGACCAGTGCGAACGGATCCTCGGCGGGAGCGGACGGCTGCGCCGCGCCGCCGAGTGCGCCGGCCATGGTCTGCCCGATCGCGAGCCCCGCCGCGGCGCCGGCGCCGATGCCCGCCATGCCGCCCGGCTGCGCCGCCGCGACCTCGATCGCTTCGGCCGCCTGGAATTTGGCATAGCGGTCGAGATCTCCGAGCACGCGCATCGAGCTGGACTTGTCGAGATGCTTCTGCACTTCCTCGGGCAAGGACAGGCTTTCGACGAAGAAGCTGCCGACCTTCAGGCCCCATTGCTCGAACGAAGGCGTCACGGCGGCCTTGAGTGCGTCGGAAAAGGCGGTCTGGCTGGCGGCGAGATCGAGGAACGGCGTACCGCTGCCGCCCAGGCCGGTCGCGATCGCCGTCGCGATCGCGGCGCGTAGCTGCGGCTCGACATCGGCGACGGTCATCCGCTCGAGCGTACCGACCAGCTTGTGCATGAAGGCGGCGACATTCTCGACGCGGAAGGAATAGCTGCCGAAGGCGCGGATACGCAGCGGCCCCAGTTCGGGATCGCGCAGCGTCACCGGCTGGGCGGTGCCCCATTTCAGATTGATCTGTTCCTTCTGCGAAAAGAAATAGACGTCCGACTTGAACGGCGATTTGAAGGCCTTGTCCCAATTTGCGAGCGCGGTCAGGATCGGCAGCGTCGAGGTTTCGAGCGTGTAGAGGCCGGGGCCGAACATGTCGGCGATCGTGCCCTCATTGTAGAAGGCGGCAACCTGCCCCTCGCGCACCGTCAATTGCGCGCCGTTCTGGATCTCGCGATCCTGCATCGGATAGCGCCAGGCGAGCAGACCCGGCTCTTCCACCCAGTCGATGACGTCGACAAATTGTTTCGACAGAAAATCAAGCACGCCCATGTCGATCCCTTTCAAGGTTCGTCATGATAATAAGGCCGCCCCGCGCCCTGAAAAGGGGAATCGGTGTGTCGGCCCATGGCGACTATGGAATGCGCGTCGCGCGGCGACGGATCACCTGCTCCAATCCCGAGACGACACGGGCGAGACGGTCGTAGTCGAGCTTGTCCGGCGTGTCGGCGGTGCTGTGATAATGGGGATAGCGGAAGGGCGCGGTGTCGGTGACCATCAGCGCGGGGATACCCTGTTCGGCGAACGACCAATGGTCGGACCAGTCGATGCCCTGGACGAAACCGGGCGCGGTTCCGCCGACGCTGGGGAAGGGGGCGACGTCGCGGAAGGATCGCACCATGTCGCGCACGAATGCGCGTGAAGACGTCAATCCGACAAAGGCGACGAAATCGCCCTTGCTCGGATAGAGGAGATCGAGCGGCGGCGGATAATGCTGGCTGTTCGCCCGATCGCTGTAGAAGCCCAGCGTCTCGAGCGAGATCATGCCCGCCACGCGCTCTCCCGATCGCTTCAGGTGCCGGGCATAGACCAGGCTGCCCATGTACCGGCTCTTGAAATAGGGCGGCTCCTCATTGACGAACAGCACCAGCCGGATCCGGATCGCCGAACGGCCGCGCAAATCCGCGAGCAGCCTGGCCAGTTCGATGACGGCGGCCGTCCCACTGCCATTGTCGTTCGCGCCGGGCGCGTCGAGATGGCTGTCATAATGGGCGCCGATCACCAATGTCCCGGCATCGGTCGTGGCCGGTTCGATCACCACCTCGATATTGCGGGCCTGCTGTGTCCCGACCGCAAAGGTCTGGCGATGGACGACATGGCCCTGGCTGGCCAATGCGCGTTCGATATGGAGTGCCGCCTGTTCGAGTGCCGCGGGATGGCGGAGATTATGGGGGGTGCTCGCCACGGCACGGACATGATCGCGCAGCCGGCCGGCGAGGTCGGTCTGCGCTGCGGTCATCGCGGGCAGTGGCCCTCCATATGATTGACCGGGCACCGCGGTCATCCAGCGCAAGGCGGCGACGGGCGTTGCGAAAACGGCGAGGATCGCGAGCAGGATCCCGGCCTTGATCCAGCGATCGCCGCTGGTTGTCGTCCATTCAGAGGACATTGCCGGACTCCGACGATCGGGCCGATCGCGCCCGATCCCCTCCTATCGGATGCGCGCATCTGCGCCAATCGCGCCGTGACCATTGTCTGAACCGGGCCGGCGCGCTAAGGGCGGCGTGTCGCGAGCGCTGTAGAGCCCAAATGTGCGGCACTGGTGATGACGCGGACCATAGCCCTACCGCGCGAGCATGAGAGACCATGAGCTTCGAAAATCTTCCCGCGCTCCTTTCGGAGGCGCTTACCGCCCGTGGTTATGCCGCGCCCACCCCTGTCCAGGCCGCCGTGCTCGAACCGGAGGCGGACGGGCGTGACCTGATCGTCTCCGCACAGACCGGATCGGGCAAGACCGTCGCCTTCGGCCTCGCCATGGCACCGCAGATGCTCGGCGAAGACGGCAGGGCGCCGCAGGCCGGCGCACCGCGCGCGCTGATCATCGCGCCGACGCGCGAACTGGCGCTGCAGGTCAGCCGCGAACTGATCTGGCTGTACGGCAAGGCGGGCGCGTGGATCGCCACCTGTGTCGGCGGCATGGATGCCTCGAAGGAACGGCGCAACCTGTCGAACGGCGCGCATATCGTGGTGGGTACACCGGGCCGCCTGCGCGACCATCTCGAACGCGGCGCGCTCGACCTGTCCGCCATCTCGGTCGCCGTGCTCGACGAGGCGGACGAGATGCTCGACATGGGGTTCCGCGAGGATCTCGAGGAACTGCTCGACGCGACGCCGAATGCGCGCCGGACCCTGCTTTTCTCCGCGACCATGCCCAAGCCGATCGTGGCGCTGGCCAAGCGCTATCAGCGCGATGCGTTGCGCATCTCCACCGTCGGCGCCGATCGCGGCCATGGCGACATTGCCTATCAGGCGATGGCCGTCGCCCCGTCGGACATCGAGAATGCCGTGGTCAATCTGCTGCGTTATCACGAGGCGGAGACGGCGATGCTGTTCTGCGCCACCCGCGACAATGTCCGCCATCTCCACGCCAGCCTGACCGAGCGCGGCTTCGACGTCGTCGCGCTGTCGGGCGAGCATAGCCAGAGCGAGCGCAACCATGCGTTGCAGGCGCTGCGCGATCGCCGTGCGCGTGTCTGCGTCGCGACCGACGTCGCGGCGCGCGGCATCGATCTGCCGACCCTGTCGCTCGTCATCCATGTCGAGATTCCCCGTGACGCCGAGACGCTGCAGCACCGTTCGGGGCGGACGGGGCGCGCGGGCAAGAAGGGGACAGCGATCGTGATCGTGCCCTATCCGCGGCGCAAGCGTGTCGATTCGATGCTGCGCGGTGCGCGGATCGAAGCCGAGTGGATCAATGCGCCGACCGCAGCCGACATCCGCACTGCCGACCGGGCACGGTTGCTCGAGACCTTGCTCCAGCCGGTCGAGGCCGATGACGAGGATCGCGAAGTCGCGCAGAAGCTGCTCGCCGAGCGTTCGCCCGAGGATATCGCGGCGGCGCTCGTCCGCGTCCACCGCGCGCGCATGCCACAGCCCGAGGAACTGGTCGACGCCAGCGCCGGTCCGCCGCGCAGCGACGGTCCGCGTCCGGGCTTCGAGGATACGGTGTGGTTCCGCATGGATGTCGGCCGCCGTCACAATGCCGATGCGCGCTGGCTGCTGCCTTTGCTCTGCCGCCGCGGCCACATCACCCGTGGCGAAGTCGGTGCGATTCGCATCGCCGCCAACGAGACTCTGGTCGAAGTGCAGCGCGCGGTTGCGGCGCGCTTCGCCGACGCCGTCAAGCGGACGGCGGGCGACGGCGACGACGGCGCGATGGTCAAGATCGAGGCGGTCCATGGCAGCCCGCGCGAAGAGGCCAAGCGCAACCGCGCCGAACTGACGCCCGTTCGCCATGCGCCCAAGCCGTTCCGCAAGGGGCCGGGCTACAAGCCGAAGGGCGGATCACGCCCGGGGCGGTGATCTGAAACTACCCCTGTCGCTCCAGCGAAAGCTGAAGCGACAGGGGTTGGTTTCTACTATCTCGGCTTACGGAAGCGGTAGAGAAGCCGGTCGGTCTTGCCGCGCACTGCCGGATCGAAGACCAGCTTGTTATGGTCGTCGGCGGGATTGGCGAGCAGCGGGCTTTCCGCTTCCAGCACGAAACCGGCGGCCTTGAAATCGGCCTTTACCGTCGCCGGATCGATCCGGTGGAGCTTGTCGACCACCGCGCGGGTGTCGCCGGCGGGGCCGACATGGTCGACGATCCCGACCACGCCGCCCGGTTTCGTCGCCGCGTAAAGCGTCTTGAGGAATGCGGCCGGGTCTGTGCGCGGAATCTTGTACTTGGCCGATTCCCAATAGAGATCGTGATAGCTCAGATTGATGATCACGAAATCGAAGCGGCCGGGCGGTGAGGCGAACGCCTCGAACGGATAGCGGACGAACTTCACGTCGGGCCGGCGGGCGACCAGCGCGTCCCATTTCTTCGATTCCTCGGGCGTGGCGTAGAACTGGTCGGGCTCGAATGCGGTGACCTTGCCCTTGGGGCCGATCGCATTGGCGATGATTTCCGCCCAATAGCCCGATCCGGTCATGATATCGGCGGCGGACATGCCCTGTTTCAGCCCCAGAAAGGCCAGCACTTCGGCGGGTTTGCGGCTGGCGTCGAGCGCGATCGCCTCGGCGGGGCGGCCCGGTTTCGCGACCGCGGCGGCGAGATCGGGTTTGGCGGGAGCGGCCAGTACAGGGCCGGATACGCAGAGTGCCGCGCCGGCAAGCGCGGTCAGGATGATGGAACGCATGGTCTGTTCCCCTTGGTTGCGTATCGGGGATCATGCGCCTGCCGCGCGGCAGGCTCAATGCCGGCGATTGTCGGCGGTCGAAGCGGGGCGGGGGTTCATCGAAAGACCGGGCACTGCTCTACGTGCCCGGCTTGGTGTCATGATCGGCGGGCAAGGCGGGAAGCGCGTCCGGATCGGTCTCCGGCTGCTGCCCCGGGCGGGTCGCGTTGGTCACCTGCTCGTCATGGCCGCTCTTGTCGCTGAAGAATGCGGCGGCGAACAGGCCGCAGCCCAGCAGCACCGAAAAGAAGACGCCCGCGATCGTCGCCACGACCATATGGACCGTCAGCGGACCGAACAGCGACAGATACCAGAGCGCCCCGGCGGTCATGACGATGCCGGCGACGCCGATCAGCTTCATCATCCGCCGGAAATCGGCATTGGCCCGATCCCGCTTGTTCGATGCCGGTTGCATGGTCATTCCCTTTCGATGGGCAATCAGCCGGTTGCCCGATGCGGCGCCGGATCGAGCCTGAAGAACAAGGCGAGCTGGAGGCTCTCGGCGATGCGCGCCGCCTTGGCCTGAAGCGCGGCGGCGGCGGTGCGCGGCATATGCGCATCGGTGGTTTCGGCCCAGAGCGCCAGCCAGCGCTCGAACATGGCGGGAGTGATCATGCTGCGGTGCGCGAGATGCGCGCGCACCGGATTGCCCTTGTAGCGGCCGGTGGTCAGCATCACCGAGGACCAGAAAGCGGTGAGCGTCTCGAGATGCGCCGGCCAGTCATGGACCGCGCCGTCGAACACCGGGCCGATCAAGGGATCGCGCCGCACGCTATCGTAGAATAGGGGAATCAGCCGGCCCAGCGCGCTTTCATCGATTTCCGCCGCTTCGATCATCATCGACTCGCTTAAACATGTATTGACAGTGCATGTATAAGCCTGCTTCTAAAGATGCAAGGAGGATACATGTATAAGGTCGGGATGCCGATGACGGAGCCGGGATGCGCCTGACGCGCTACACCGATTATGCGATGCGCGTGCTGCTTTACCTCGGCGCGCGGCCCGAGGCGCTGTGCTCGATCGCCGAAGTGTCGCGCGCCTATGGCATCTCGCAGAACCATCTGATGAAGGTCGTCAACGATCTGGCGCGCGAGGGCTATGTGGCGAGCGTGCGCGGCCGATCGGGCGGCATCCGGCTCGGCCGGCCGGCCGGCGAGATCAATGTCGGCGCGGTGGTGCGCCATACCGAGGATGGTTTCGACCTGGTCGATTGCGGCGGCTGCGTGATCGCGCCCGCCTGTGGCCTGACCGGCGCGCTGGACGAAGCGCTGGCCGCCTTCATGCGCGTGCTCGACGGCTATACGCTGGCGGATCTGCTCGCCAGGCGCGGGGATCTGCGCGGCCTGTTCGCCGCCTGATCCGGGATCAGCGCGTCTTCTTGCGAACCGGCTTTTTCGCTGGACGTTTGCCCAGGCCGATGGCGAGCGCCAGGTTGCGGCGTTGTTCGGTGTAGCTGGGCGCGACCATCGGATAATCGGCCGGCAGGTTCCAGCGGGCGCGATATTGGTCCGGGGTGAGATTGTGGTGCGACATCAGGTGACGCTTCAGCGTCCGCATCTTCAGCCCGTCTTCCAGGCAGATCAGGTGATCGGGCTTGACCGATGCACGGATCGAGACCTTGGGGACGAGCGGTTCCTCCTCGGGCACTTCGGTCACGGCGCTCAGCCCGGCAAGGGCGGCATGGACGTTCGCGATCACCGCCGGAAGATCGGAGACCGCGACCTTGTTGTTGGAGACATGCGCGGCGACGATATCCGCGGTCAGAGCAAGCAAGTTCTCGTCGCGTTCGTCGGCCATTCCAAACTTCCTCCAAATCGGATGTAAAATGGTGGCGCAGCTTTGGCGACAACGCAAGCTTTTGGGGCTGGCGGGAACGCCGCGCACAGCATAGAGCCGCGCCATGACCGGGATCGGCACCAGAATCGATGAAATGGGAACGCTGCTGCGCGAAGGCAGCGGGTTCGCGCTGCGGCGCGATCTTGGCGGGCGCTGGATGCTCGACATGCATCGCGTGCCGGTGGACCATGTCGAGAAGCGCGTCCGCATCACCGGCGTGGTCGTTGCCGAAGGGCTGATCGACGTCGACGGCGTGACGTCGGAGGCATAGCCCCCGCCGCGGCTTGGCTCTAAAGTCCGGACAGTGGCCGAACGGAAGATCATCCATATCGACATGGACGCCTTTTTCGCGTCGGTGGAGCAGCGTGACGACCCGAAGCTGCGTGGCCGGCCGCTCGCGGTGGGCAGTGCGGGCGGGCGCGGCGTCGTTGCCGCTGCGAGCTACGAGGCGCGCAAGTTCGGCGTGCGGTCGGCGATGCCGTCGGTCACCGCGATCCGCCGTTGTCCCGAATTGACCTTCGTGCCGCCGCGCTTCGACGTGTATCGCGCGGTCTCGCATCAGGTGCGCGCCATCTTCGCCGACTATACCGATCTGATCGAACCGCTTTCGCTCGACGAAGCCTATCTCGACGTCACCGAGGATCGTCGCGGGCTCGGCTCGGCGACGGCAACGGCCGAGGACATTCGCCGTCGCATTCGCGAAGAGACCGAACTGACGGCATCGGCAGGCGTGTCCTATAACAAGTTCGTGGCCAAACTGGCGTCGGACCAGAACAAGCCCGACGGCCTGTGTGTCATCACGCCCGAAATGGGGCCGGCCTTCGTCGCGGCTCTTCCGGTCTCGCGGTTTCGTGGCGTCGGGCCGGTGACCGCCGCGAAGATGGAACGGCTCGGCATCCGCACCGGCGCCGATCTGCGCGACTGCGGCATCGAATTCCTCGTCCGCCATTTCGGCAGCAGCGCCGATTATTTCCATCTTGCCGCGCAGGGCATCGACAATCGCCCGGTCATGCCTGACCGCCCGCTCAAATCGGTCGGCGCCGAGACGACCTTTGCGAACGACCTGATGGATCCGCCGGCGGTGCAGGCCGCGCTTGGCGAGATATTGGAGTCGCTGGCGCGGCGGATCGAGCGGTCCGGTGCGCGGGGACGGACGGTGACGCTCAAGGTCCGCTATGCCGATTTTCGCTCGATGACGCGCTCGCGCACGCTGGCGGGCGCGACCGGGGATCTCGACATGATCGAGACGCTGGCGCGCGGGTTGGTCGATGACCTCCCCGCGATCCTGCCGGGCATCCGGCTGCTCGGCGTCACTTTGTCCAACATTGTTGAGGAGGATGCGGAGGGACCGGCCCAGCCGGCGCTGCCGCTTTAGAGACCTCTTTTCTTCTCCCGTTCACGGGGGGAGGGGAGGTGCTGCCGTTTCTTACACTTCCCAGCCGAACACCTCGTTCAGTGGCTTGCCGAAGATATCGGCGATGCGGAACGCGGTTTCGAGCGAGGGGGAGTATTTGCCCTGTTCGATCGCCGCGATGGTCTGTCGCGTCACGCCGACGCGTTCGCCGAGTTCGGCCTGCGTCATCTCGCCCGCCAGGAAGCGGAGGGTCCGGATCGTGTTGGTGATGCGCTTCTTCGCCATCACCAGACCCGCCGATAGCCGCGTATCTCGATCGTGCAGCGCACCAGCTCGGCGATCACGATCGCGCCGAGTATGGCATTGACCAGCACGGTCTGACCCAGGCCGAGGAGCAATGTCGCCAACGCCAGGAACAGCGTTGGGATCAGCACGGCATAGGCGATCGACGATGCGCGCCGTGCGATCTCGCGATCGCGTTCGTCGCTCGGCCGTTCCGCGTCGCGGACATTGCTCAGCGCGATCAGGATGCTGCCGATCGTCATGCCGATGGTGAGCAGGATCACCACCGCGATGAACAATCCCGCGCTGGCGGGGCCGAGCAGCCAGGGTTGATTGCCCAGCATCGCGAGCATGAAGAAATAGGGGCCAAAGGCGAGCGCCAGTCCGCCAAGCGTCAGCCACGCGATTTTTTCCCGAAACGCCATTCGACGGCCCTCAAATGTTCGATATCCTATCCACTGTGTTAGGTATTTATAACATTGAGTCAAGAATGATTGACTTGCATACGGCTTCGCTGGCGATGCGCCGCGCGGGCGGTTAGAGGGGCGTCATGTCCACGACCTATCAGCTCGACACTTCCACCAGCCGCGCGCATCCGACGCCGACGCCGATGAAGCGCATGACCGTGCCGCAGATCCAGGCACGCAAGGGCAAGGAGCCCGTCGTCATGCTCACCGCCTATACGGCGCGCATGGCGCAGATCCTCGATCATCATTGCGACATGCTGCTGGTCGGCGACAGCCTGGGCCAGGTGATCTACGGGCTGCCCACCACGCTTGGCGTGACGCTCGACATGATGTGCGCGCACGGCGCGGCGGTCGTGCGCGGCAGCTATCATTCGGTGGTGGTGATCGACATGCCGTTCGGCAGCTACGAAGCGAGCCCGGAACAGGCCTTTGCCTCGGCGGCGCGAATCATGGCCGAAACCGGCGCGGCGGCGGTGAAGCTCGAAGGCGGCGAGGCGATGGCGCCGACGGTCGCTTTCCTGACGGCGCGCGGCATTCCGGTGGTCGGCCATATCGGCCTGACTCCCCAGGCGGTGAATGCGCTTGGCGGCTATGGCGCGCGCGGCCGCACCAATGCCGAACATGCCAAGATCATCGCCGATGCGCGCGCGATCGCCGAGGCCGGCGCCTTTTCGATGGTGGTCGAAGGCGTGATCGAGCCGCTCGCCAAGGCCGTGACGGCCGAGGTTTCGTGCCCGGTGATCGGCATCGGCGCATCGGCCGAATGCGACGGCCAGGTGCTGGTGATCGACGATATGCTCGGCATGTTCGAACGCACCGCCCGTTTCGTGAAGCGTTATGACGATCTTGCCGAGCGGATCGACGCCGCGGCGGGCCGTTATGCGGAGGAAGTTCGCGCGCGCGTCTTCCCGGGGCCGGAGCAGACGTACCAGCCCAAGCCCTGAGAGCGCTTCCCCTTTGACGGAAAGCGCACTAGGGTCCGCCGAATTTTTCGTGCCTGACCATCAAGATTAAGCGGAGTCCCAAGTGGCATCCACGCCCCCGACCAGTGAAGCCTTTCTGCGTGAAGTGGACGAAGAACTCCGTCGCGACCAGATCGCGACCGTATGGCAGCGCTGGGGCCGCTGGATGCTCGTCGGCCTGGTCGTGGCGCTTGCCGCGTTCGGCGCATGGCTGTGGTGGGAGCATGAGCAGACCAAGAAGGCCGAAGCCGATGGCGAGGCGGTGACGAAGATCTTCACCGACATGTCGGAAGGCCGCGCGCAGGACGCCGAGAAGAAGCTCAAGCCCTTCACCGAAAGCGACATCGCCGCCTATCGCGCCGCCGCCAAGCTCGCGACCGCGAGCCTGAGGCTGACCGCGAACGATGCCAAGAGCGCGATCGCCGGCTACAAGGCGGTGGCCGAGGATGAGAGCCTGGCCAAGCCCTATCGCGATCTGGCGTTGATCCGCTGGACCGCCACCGAATATGACACGCTGAAACCGCAGGATGTGGTGACGCGCCTGAAGCCGCTTGCCGTCAAGGGGAATCCCTGGTTCGGCAGCGCGGGCGAAATGGTCGCCGTCGCTTATCTCAACCTCAACAAGCCCGATCTTGCCGGTCCGCTCTTCGGAGAGATTGCGCGTGACGAGGCCGTGCCCGAGACCATCCGTCAACGCGCGGTTCAGATGGCCGGGCTATTGGGTGTGGATGCGGTCGCTCAGCCGGACGGAGAGAAGAAATAATGAAGTTTTTGCGGAGTGTTGCGCTGGCGGGTTCGCTGGCGGCGCTTTTGAGCGGGTGCGGCGTGTTCAAGGGCGGCGATACCAAGCCCAAGACCCCGACGATCGGAAAGCGTGTTCCGGTGCTGACGTCCGAGAGCGGTGTCGAGGTCGATCCGTCGATCGCGGACGTGGCGGTGGTCCTGCCGCCGGCGGTCGCCAATGCCGAATGGAGCCAGCCGGGCGGCAATGCTTCCAAGTCGATGGGGCATCTGGGGCTCGGCGAGAGCCTGAGCCAGGTCTGGTCGGCCGAGATTGCGGGCGCGAGCAAATATGAGCGGCTCGGCTCGGCACCGATCGTCGCCGGCGGCAAGCTGTTCGTGGTCGATACCCGTGCCAAGCTCACCGCGTTCGATGCGGCAACGGGCGCCAAGGCGTGGGAAGCCCAGATCGGCGATCCCAAGGACGTGGCGGGCGGCCTCAGCCTGTGGAGCGGCGAGATGACCGGCAATTCCGGTTCGCTGTTCGGCGGCGGCGCCAGCTATGACGACGGCAAGGTCTTCGCGACCAACGGCATCGGCGACATCGTCGCCTTCAATGCCCAGACCGGCGAGCAGATCTGGAAGAAGCGTCCGGGCGGCCCGCTGCGCGGCGCACCCGGCGTCGGCAACGGCAATGTCTATGCGATGAGCCAGGACAACCAGATCTATGCGCTGCGCACGAGCGACGGCAACCAGGAATGGTCGCGTTCGGGCACGCTCGAAACCGCCGGCATCTTCGGCATCGCGACGCCCGCGGTGGCGCAGGGCACGGTGATCGCCGGCTATTCGTCGGGCGAACTGTCGGCCTATCGTTACGAAAATGGCCAGGAAGTGTGGCAGGACGCACTGGCGCGCACCAGCATCTCGACTGCGGTCGCGACGCTGAGCGACGTCGATGCCGATCCGGTCATCGACCAGGGCCGCGTGTTCGCGGTGGGACTGGGCGGCCGCATGGTTTCGCTCGAGCTCGTCACCGGCCAGCGTTTGTGGGAACTCAACGTTGCCGGCATCGCGACCCCCTGGGTGGTCGGCGAATGGCTGTTCGTCGTCACCGACGAAGCCAAATTGCTCTGCATCTCGCGCATCAACGGCAAGGTCCGCTGGAGCAGCCAGCTTCCCCGCTATCGCGACGAAAAGGACAAGAAGGGCCCGATGTTCTGGCAGGGGCCGGTGCTGGCGGGCAATCGCCTGGTGCTGACCAGCACCAATGGCGACATGCTCCACGCGTCGCCGACCGACGGCAGCGTGCAGAGCAAGACCGATCTCGGCCGGCCGGTTTATCTGCCGCCGATCGTGGCCGGGAACATGCTCTACGTGCTCGACAATAGCGGGCGGATCACCGCCTGGAAGTGATGCTGGACCCCTCCCTGTGAAAGGGAGGGGTTTAGTCTCGGCGTTTTAGCGCCTATCGCGCTCAAATGCCCAAGCACATTCCCACCGTCGCCATTGTCGGCCGACCCAATGTCGGCAAGTCGACGCTCTTCAACCGGTTGGTCGGCAAGAAGATCGCGCTGGTCGACGATCGTCCCGGCGTGACCCGCGATCGCCGTGAAGGCGACGCGCAACTCTTCGATCTCGAATTCCGGATCATCGACACCGCCGGCTTCGAGGAGGACGATCCCCAGACGCTGCCCGGCCGGATGCGCGCGCAGACCGAAGCGGCGGTGGCGGGTGCCGACGTCGCGCTGTTCATGATCGATTCGCGCGCCGGCATTGTGCCGCTCGACGCCGAGATCGGCCGCTGGCTGCGCGGCGGCGACACGCCGGTGGTGCTGGTCGCCAACAAGGCGGAGGGCCGCGCGGGCAATGACGGTGTGCTCGAATCGCTCGAACTGGGCTTTGGCGATCCGGTCGAACTGAGCGCCGAACATGGCGAGGGCATGGTCGAGCTGTTCGAGGCATTGCTGCCGCATGTCGACAGCGATGACGAAGCCGATGATGAGGACGAGGACGATGCGGAGGATGGTCCGCTCAAGCTTGCCGTGGTCGGTCGCCCCAATGCCGGCAAGTCGACGCTGATCAACCGAATCCTCGGCGAGGAACGGCTGATCACCGGGCCGGAGGCCGGCATCACGCGCGATTCGATCGCGATCGACCTGATGTGGAACGATCGTCCGTTGCGGCTGATCGACACGGCCGGCATGCGCAAGCGCGCCAAGGTGCAGGACAAGCTTGAGAAACTATCGGTGGCCGACGCCTTGCGCGCGGTCGATTTCGCCGAAGTGGTCGTGCTGCTGCTCGACGCGACGCTGGGGCTGGAGGTACAGGATCTCAAGATCGCCGATCGCGTGCTCGAGGAAGGGCGCGCATTGGTGATCGCACTCAACAAATGGGACGTCGCCGAAAATCCGAGCAGCCTGTTCCAGGGCGTGCGCAAGGCGCTGGACGAAGGCCTGGCGCAGGCGCGCGGCGTGCCGATGATCGCGGTCTCGGCGGCGACGGGCAAGGGGCTGGACCAGCTCATCCAGGCGGCCTTCGAAACGCGCGACGCGTGGAGCCAGCGTGTTTCGACCGGCCAGCTCAATCGCTGGTTCGAGCGCGCGGTGATTGCCAATCCGCCGCCGGCGCCGGGCGGCAAGCGCATCAAGCTGCGCTATATCACCCAGGCCAAGACCCGGCCGCCCGGCTTCATCCTGTTCGGCACGCGCGTCGACCAGCTGCCCGAAAGCTATCGCCGCTACCTGGTCAACGGTATCCGCAAGGAACTGGGCTTTGGCGCGGTGCCGGTGCGGTTGACGCTGCGCGCGCCCAAAAATCCGTTCGATCGTTAGAGTCCATTGTTTGCCGTGATTTAGCTTTGCTGGCCTACGGCTCCGAGCCGGCAGGTGAGTCCACCTGCCTCGAAATCACTCTAGGCGGGCAAATTTCTCGATACGGTCGCGATGCCGTCAATGACCTGTTTACCGCCTTGCGGATAGGTTCGGCTTGCGGGGTTGGGAGCCGGTTTTGCAGGAGCATGCAATAGTGACCGAGGCTGAGGAATTCCTGGTCGATTGGCCAGCCTTCTTCGCTGCGCGCCAGGAATTGGGCGCGGACTTCATCCGGATTCTCGGCTATTTCCGAGAGGACGGGACCAAGTCCGTTGCGGCGATCGAGACGGCGACGCGTGCCCGCGACGCGGTGGGGCTGGTCCTGCCCGCGCATACACTGAAGGGCGAAGCGCGGCAGTTCGGCGCCGAGCCGCTCGCCGATGTCGCCGAGGCGATCGAGGCGGTCGCGCGCCGCTGCGTCGAGACCCACGAGGAACCCGACGAGGTGATCGAGCAGGTCGTGAAGCTGCGGCCGATGTTCGAAGCGACGCTCGCGGCCTTCGAGAAAGAGTGCAATCCGCTCGTCGAACGCAAGCCCGGCTTCGGTCGCAAGATCGAGGCGAACAATCAGGGTTTCGGCCGAATCTGAGGCAGTCTTACGCCTGCTGAATGCCCGCTTTCCACCATTCGCAAGGCGCTTTACGCTGACCGAGCCCATGGGGGAGGCGCACGCACGGTTATGTGGCTGAAACTGGTGAGCTTGCTGGCCGCGCCATTCGCGCTCTACGCGGCCGTCCTCGCTTATGCCTTCTTCGCGCAATCGGGCATGCTCTTTCCGGTGAGCAATGTTCCGCCGTCGCCACCCATGCCGCCATCGGCCGAACGGCTGGAAATCCCCGATGGGGCCGGCGTTACCCTGGTCGGCACGCATTTGCCGCCGCGCGAGCCGGGGGCGGCGCGATTCGTGATTCTCGGTTTTGGCGGCAATGGCTGGAATGCCGATTCCGCCGCGCTGACGCTGCGCGACCTGTACCCCGCGGCCGACATCGTCACTTTTCATTTTCGGGGTTATCCACCCAGCGGAGGGACGCCGGGCACCGATGCTTTCGTCGCGGATGCCCGCGTCATCTACGACCATGTCCGCAAGCGCTTGGGGCAGATGCCGATCGTCGCGGTCGGCTTCAGCATCGGCGGTGGCGTCGCCATATCGCTTGCGGCGGCGCGCCCGCTCGACGGGCTGATCCTGGTCACGCCCTTCGATTCACTCGCCAATGTGGCGGCGGGCCATTTCCCCTGGCTGCCGGTGAGGCCCTTGATGCGCCACCGGCTTGATCCGGCCGTCGATATCCGCAGCGTGCGGAGTCCGGTCGCGACGATCGTCGCCGGCAACGACACGCTGATCCCACCAGCCCATGCCCGAGCGCTCGAACGCGCAGTGCCGAATCTCGTGATGGCGGAAACGCTGCCGGGCGGGGGCCATAACAGCGTCTACGATCATCCGCGCTTTCGCGCGGTGATGCGCGATGCGCTGGCGCGGATATTGGCGCGCTGATACTGGCCTTTTGTCATTCCCGCGAACGCGGGAATCCAGCTTCTTCTTCCTTCGGAAGCCTCTCGGAAAAGCTGGATTCCCGCGTTCGCGGGAATGACACAGATGATGTCCGATCTCTTCGGATCAGACCTCACAATCCGAACCGTCGCCCCTCAATCCTCTTCGGTGGGCTTGGACTGGAGCTGGATGTAATTCTGCAGCCCCATACGCTTGATCATGTCGAACTGCTTCTCCAGCACATCGACATGGTCTTCCTCATTTTCGAGGATGTCGGCGAGCAGGTCGCGGCTGACATAGTCGCGCACTGTCTCGCAATGGGCGATGCCGTCCTTGAGCAGCGGAATGGCTTCATTCTCAAGCGCGAGATCGGCTTCGAGGATCTCCTCCACCGTCTCGCCGATCTTGAGGCGGCCGAGCAGCTGGAAATTGGGCAGGCCGTCGAGGAACAGGATGCGCTCCGCCAGCTTGTCGGCATGCTTCATCTCGTCGATCGATTCATGGCGCTCGAAATGCGCGAGCCGGGCGATGCCCCAATTGTCGAGCAGGCGATAATGCAGCCAATATTGGTTGACCGCGGTCAGCTCGTTCTTGAGCGCCTCATTCAGATATTCGATGACTTTGGTATCGCCCTTCACGGCACAGCTCCTTGTAACACGGGCATGATCATACCCGGCGAGAAGCCCAAAGTCAGTGAAAAAATGGCGGATTTCTGCGGTTTTTTAGCGCGCTATTGTCAGGCAGTCGCAAGCTCGGACTTGATAATGCTTTGCGCAAACGGGACACATTGGCCGCAACGCGTCCGCCGGCCGAGCGCCGCATAGGCGCTGCACGCATTGTTTGCGCCGCCGTTTCGCACGGTCTCGCGCAGTTCCTTCTCACGGATCGCGTTACAGATGCAGACGACCAAGGCGAATCCCTCCGGCTGATGCGAATCGGGATAGAGCTAATGATAATGGATCGCAATATAGAAAATGACGTCGGCTCGCCTTGTTGCGAATCAATGGCGTCGAATCGGCTGAATCCGGCCGCGCGCCAGTGAACGCCAGAGCCATTCGAAGGGGCCATAAGCGAAACGGTCGAGCCAGGGTTTCGACCAGAGCAGCATCACCGCCCAGCCGCAGAGCACGACCAGATAGATGCTCGCGCGCGACATCTCTCCATACAGGCCCAGGCCATAGCCGTAGAAGATCGTCGTCATGACGATGCTGGTGCCGAGATAATTGGTGAAGGCGGCGCGCCCGGCCGCGGCGATCCGCGCCACGACGGCGCTGTTGCGGAAGCGGGCGAACAGCCAGAGCGCAAAGGCGGCATGACCCAGGATCAGCACGACGCGGAACGGGGTCGACCAGACCATGACGGCGTTGAAGGTGGTGACCGTGTCGAACCCGCTCGACCAGCACCACCAGCCGAGCCCGGCCATTGGCGGCAGCCCGATCAGATAGCAAAGGCGCGCCATCGTCGCATAGCGCGTGCTGCGCCATTCGCCGGTCAAAAAGCCGTTCCTGAACAGCGACATGCCGAGCAGCATCAGTCCGACCGTCTCGAAGCCGTAGAGCATGACCATCGTCAATGGCCCCAGTATCTGCGCCGGCGCGGTGCGGAAGGCGAGGATGTCGGCATAGCTGCCGGCATAGACCTGCAGTTCCCGGCTGATTGCCCAGCTTCCTGGCTGGCCGAGCGCGACGATCGCATCATTATAGGATTGGACGAGATGGGCGGCGGCGCCCGGCTGGATCGCGGTGGCTTTCATATGCACGAACGACAGTGCGATCATCGCCCAGACCACGAAATTGATGACGATCGACAGGATCGCGCCCGTTCTGAGTTTGGCAGCGCTCATGTCGTGGAATGCGTAGATGACCAGTCCACACACGGCGTAGAGGATCAATATGTCCCCGCTCCACACCAGATAGGAATGGGCGATGCCGAACAGCAGCAGCCAGGCCATGCGGCTGTAATGGACCTTGATCGAGCTCTCTGCCTTGGCCTCCGCCCGGTCGATCACCAGCAATGTGCTCGCGCCGAACAGCAATGTGAACAGGCCGCGCATCTTGCCGTCGACCAGCAGCAAATTGACGAACCAGATGCCGAGATCGGCGGTGTCGGTACCGCCCCATGCCAGCGGATTGATATAGGCCTGGGACGGCATGGCGAACATCACGATGTTCATGAGCAAAATGCCCATCACCGCGAGTCCGCGCATGGCATCGAGCGTCAGATGGCGCGTCGCGCCGGTGGTTTCGGTCATGATGTCTCTTTGGCGCGGACCTTCGCCGACGGCAACGCCTTGCCGATGCCGGCACTTTGCGCGACGGTGCCGGGATGACGCAGGACAGGCGACACTTCACCCGGATCGGTGCCGACGGGACGCAAGAAGCGATTGCGCGTGCGGTCGCCGAGGAACGGCCGCTGGCGATCGAGTTCAACGGCATCGGTTATGCGGTGATGATGGCGACGCCCGCCGACCTCGACGATTTCATCCATGGTTTCGCATCGTCGGAACGGCTGATCGACAGCGCTGCCGATATTCTCGATGTGGATACGCACGACGCGACGACGGGAACGATCCTGCGCGCGCAGCTCGTGCCGGATCGCGCCGGGCGCGTGATCGAACGGGTGCGGCACCGTGTGTCCGAATCGTCATGCGGGCTGTGCGGCATCGAGAATCTCGAACAGGCGCTGCGCCCTTTGCCCAGGGTTCAGGGAAAGCCCCCGGCATCGAAATCGGTGTTCGCCGCATTGTCGGCGCTGGGTGCGCATCAGGCGCTCAATCGCGCGACCGGCGCGGTCCATGGCGCGGCCTTGTGTGCGGCCGACGGCACGATCCGCGTGGTGCGCGAGGATGTCGGCCGGCACAATGCGTTCGACAAGCTGATCGGCGCGATGCTGCGCGGCGGGCTGGGCTGGGACGACGGTTTCGCGCTGCTCACCGCGCGCTGTTCCTACGAACTGGTCGAAAAGGCGGTGCTTGCCGGTTGTCCGGCGCTCGTCACCATCTCGGCACCGACCAGCCTGGCGCTCGATCGCGCGCAGGAAGCCGGGCTGGCACTGATCGGCCTGGCGCGGTCGGATAATTATCTGCTGGCGGGGTGAGGGGGCTTGAGGCTGTCGTTATCAACTGGATCTGCCATCCTCACCGTTCGGGCTGAGCCTGTCGAAGCCCTGCCTTTTCTGAAGGCGATGTAAAAGAAGGCAGGACTTCGACAGGCTCAGTCCAAACGGGTTACCTCGCGATCTGACCTCGCCCCTAGATCAGCCGCAATGCCCGTCCGGTTCCGCCCAGCGTCGCGCGATCGGCATGGGGCAGGGCGAAGCGGCACGAGAGCCAGATCGATCCAAGCATGATCAGCGTAACGCCGGCGATATCGGCACCGTCGGGCAGGACGCGCGCCGCGGCGAAGGCGAGTGCGAGGCCGGGCAGCGACAGCGCGATGGCGCGGATTGCAACGCGGACGAAGGGCCGCTCGAACGGATGGATCGCGTCGTAGCGGTGGAGCTGGAGCAGCGGCACCACCGCCGAGACGATGAAACCCAGGCTTACCGCCACCGCCATGCCGGTCAGGCCGAAGCGCGTGACGAGCGGTGCGCCGACCATCGCGGCGGCGGCAAGCCCGATCGCGCTGGCGACGAGCTGCGCACGATAGCCGCCAATCACTTGCTGCACAGGCACTGCGGCGCCGAACACCGCCTCTGCCATGCGTGCGAGCACCAGCACGACGAGCGCCGCGTGCGCGGCATCGGCGCCGCGGCCGAACAGGCCCAGTATCGCATCGCCGCCCGCCGCCATCACCAGCCCCAATGGCACGACCAGCGCAAAGGCGAGCCGTGTTGCAAAGGCGTAGAGCGGCTGTACTTCGGCCTTGCCGCCGCGCGACGCGGCGGAAGCGAGCGGCGCCAGCACATAGGCGAATGCGGTGCGGACGAGCTGGACGATGCTCGAGACCTTGCGCGCGATCGTATAGAGCGCCGCGCTTGTCGCGCCGGCGGCACCGGGCAGGATCGCGTTGAGCAGGATCGGCGGTGCGTCGCCGAACAGCCGCGCGACCATATTGGCGGGCAATGCAGCGAGACCCGCGCGCAATGTGGCGCCAGCCATCGGGCCACCGCGCGGTATGCGGAAGAAAAGGCGCAGGTCGTAATAGCGCGAGAGTAGCCGGACGCTTAGCAGGCAGGTGACCGCCAGCGAGATCAGGTGCGCCGTGAACAGCGACAGGATCGTCGGGCTGACCATCCAGAAGCCGGCGGCGAGCACGAGGCGGATCGCCTGTTCCCAGAACAGCCGTAGGCGGATCTCGGCGCCGAACACGCGGCGCGCGCGCAACCCCGATGTCGCGATCTCGACAAAGGCCCAGAGCGGCAGCGCCCAGGCAAAGAGGCGGATCGCTTCGGCGACGCGCCCGGCATCGCCGGCGGCGACGTTGAGCAAAGGTGCGATCTGCGCGGCGCCCAGCGATGCGGCCAGTGCGAGGATCAGGCAGGGGGTAACCCCGATCACCAGCGCGGCACGCAGCGCCGCGACCGCTTCGGCCTCATCCTTCGCCTGGGGCACGACGCGCTGGAGGGAAGAGGTCATGCCGAGATCGGCGATATTCTCGATCAGGTTCACCGCGGCCCAGAGCACCGCATAGAGTCCGAAGCTCGCCAGTCCGAACAGCCAGACATAGACGGGCTGGGCGACGACATCGATCACCCCGCCCAGCCGGGCGAGCAATGTCGTGCCGAGGCCCTTGGCGACGTCTCGGCTGGTGATCGTTTCGGGGGCGTCGCCGCTCATCGCGCCGGTTGCTCACCATTTGGGGTGGCTTGTCAACGTGCCTATTCTCTATTAAATAGATTGAAAAGGTGTAGCATGCCCCATCCCAAGCTTCTTTCGATCTCCGACGCCGACAAGGCGCGGCTCCGCATCCTCTTCCTCGCCAAACATGCGCTGGCCGGCGGCGTGCCCGACGCCGAGGACGGCACGCATGCGGTCTATCATCACGAGATGCTGACGACCTTGCGCGAGATCGGCCTCAACGTGACGCCGGCCAACAGCTATCAGGACCTCTTCGAGCGGCCCGACGCCGATTATGTGGTGACCTTGCTCAATCGCGGCGGCTTCGTGAACAGCGAGATGCTGGGGCCGTTGCTGCTGCGCCGGCTGGACCTGCCCTTCCTCGGCGCTTCGCCGATCCTGCGCGGCCTGTCCGACGACAAGCATCTGATGAAATCGGTCGCCGAGCGGCGCGGCGTGCCCGTCACGCCCTGGGCGATCATACGCCAGGGGCAGGGCGGGGTGAGCGAGCCCGATTTCACCTGGGAACGGCTGGTGGTGAAGCCCAATGCCTCGTCGGCAAGCTGGGGCGTCAAGATCATCGACAATTGGGCCGAGGCGCGCGCCCATGCCGAAGGCATATTGGCGTCCGGCCATGACGTGATCATCGAGCCCTATGCGCCGCTGATCGATCTGGCCGTGCCTGTCGTCGGCGCCAACGGCCCATGGCTGCTGCCGAGCTTCGGCTATTATCCGACCGCGCGTCCCGGCGAAGTCCGCTCCTATGAAGAGAAGCGCAATCTGGTCGTCACCGCCGACGATCCGCTGGAACCCGTCGAGGACAAGGATCTGGTCGCGCGGCTGGAAGGGCATGTCCGCGCGCTGCTGCCCGAACTCTGGCCCTTCGATTATGGCCGCTTCGAATTCCGCTACGATCCCGCAACCGGTGAGTTGCGTTTCATGGAAGTGAATCTGTCCTGCAATCTCTGGTCGCGTAAGACGATCAGCCGTTCGGCGCGCTCGATCGGGGTCAGCCATGCCGAGCTGGTCGAAACCATCGTCGCGCACAGCCTGGAGCGGCAGGGGCTGATCCCCGCCGCGCGTTCCGTGGGGCTGGCGACGCGCGTGGCGTGATCGCGGACTCGCATTGAGCGATTGGTTCGCGCGATGATTTCGCCTATGGCCGCGTTCGAGAGGCGGGCGATGTCCGCATCTCGAAAGATCGCGCCGGTGCCCGAAAGGGCTTAATTCGGGAACACGGTGAGGATGAGCGATCATCCGAATCCGGGGCTGTCCCTGCAACTGTAAGCGGCGAGCGCGATGCACAGGTGCCCACCCCCCGATGACGGGGCGGGTGCAGCCACTGGATCGAACGCGGATGCGTGGGATCTGGGAAGGCCGTGCATCAAGCTTTGACCCGCGAGCCAGGAGACCTGCCAGCGCACCGGTCGCTCTTGCCTTGATCCAGGGGATGGTCTCGGCACGGTAACTCTCCGTCTGAGCGACGAACCGTGCGGCTGGGGCTGCATCGGTGCGTGGTAACGGGTGCTTCCGGCACCCGCCCGTCGTCGCGCGCCGACCGATGCTGAGCGTCGGCAAGCCCCGCCACCGATTTGCTCAGGTGTCGGGGGAGTGCCCCATGAAGACCATCGCCTTTGTTTCCCCATGCCCGCTGTCCGTCGCCAAAGCGGGAGAGCGTGCGTGAGCAAGATCCCGACAACCGTCGTCACCGGATTTCTGGGCGCCGGAAAGACCACGCTCATCCGGCACCTGCTGCAGAACGCCAAGGGGCGCAGGCTGGCCCTGATCGTCAACGAGTTCGGCGATGTCGGTGTCGACGGCGAACTGCTCAAGGGCTGCAATGACGAGGCCTGCCCCGAGGACGATATCGTCGAGCTTGCCAATGGCTGCATCTGCTGCACCGTCGCCGACGATTTCCTGCCGACGATGCTCAAGCTGCTCGACCGGCCCAACCCGCCCGAACATATCATCATCGAAACCTCGGGCCTGGCATTGCCCAAGCCGCTGGTGAAGGCGTTTCAATGGCCCGATATCCGCACGCGCGCGACGGTGGATGGCGTGATCGCATTGATCGACGCCGATGCGGTTGCGGCGGGGCGGTTCGCGACCGACGAGGCCGCGCTGGCGCTCGCGCGCGCCGCGGATCCCACGCTCGACCACGACAGTCCGCTCGAGGAACTGTATGAGGATCAGCTCGCCTGCGCCGATCTCGTCATCCTCAACAAGGCCGATCTCGTCGACGGCGATGGCCTGGCGCGTATCGAGGCCGACATATCCGGTGACACGCGCGATGGCGTGAAGATCGTTCGCGCTTCGCACGGCGCGGTCGATGCCGGCGTGCTGCTCGGCCTGTTCGCCGGCGCCGAGGACGATCTCGCGGCGCGGCCCTCGCATCACGACAGCGAAGACGATCATGACCATGACGATTTCGACAGCTTCGTCGTCAGGGGCGGCGAGATCGCCGGCGTCGAACCGCTGCTCGCGACGATGACCATGCTGATCGCCGATCACGACATATTGCGGATCAAGGGCATGATCGCGATCGAGGGGCGTCCCGCGCGGCTGGTGATCCAGGCCGTGGGGCCGCGGATCCAGCATTATTTCGACCGCGCCTGGACGGCGGTGGAAACCCCTGCCTCGCAACTGGTCGTGATCGGCCGGAAGGGGCTCGACCAGGCGAATATCGAAGCCGCGCTCGGCGGCGTGCTGGGCGCCGGCATGCGCTGATGCATTTGCTGGCCGCCACCCCGGGAACGGTTTCCAACGGCGACGAGGCGATCGATCTTGCCCAGTCGCCGGGGGACATCATATTCCTGACGGTGGCGGACAGCGAGCTTGCCTGTTTCTCGAAGGCGGTGGCGACGCTGGGCGATGGCGCGCCGTCGATCCGGCTCGCCAATCTCCTCCAGCTCAGGCATCCCTATTCGGTCGACCTCTATGTCGAGACAGTGATCGCCAAGGCGCGCTTCGTCTGCGTCGTCCTGCTCGGTGGCAAGGCCTATTGGCCCTATGGCGTCGACGAGATCGCGCGTGTCTCGCGCGAGAACGGCATCGCCTTCGCCGCGATCGCCGACGGCCGCGAACCCGATCCCGCGCTCGATGCCGCATCGACCGTGCCGCAGGCGGTCAGCGACCGGCTGCGCGACTATCTGCGCCAGGGCGGCGTCGCCAATGCGGTCGGCTTCCTGCGTCACGCCGCGCGATTGATCGGCGCGGATATCGGCGTGCCCGACGATCCCATCCCCGTCGTCGATGCGGGGCTCTATCTGCCCGGGATCGACCGGCCGACGCTGAACGATCTGCGCCGGCGCTGGACCGATGGCCGACCGGTCGCGCTATTGTGTTTCTACCGCGCATTGATGGTGGCGGGCACGCTCGATGCGGTCGATGCGCTGGTCGCCGCACTGGAGGCGCGCGGCCTCAATGTCGCCGCCGTCCATGTCCGCGCGTTGCGCGAACCCTTTGCGATCGACTGGCTGCGTGGGGTGATTGCCGAGATCGCGCCCGACATCATTCTGAACGCGACATCCTTCGCCGCGTCCTCGCCCGGCGAATCCCGCGTGCCCGGCGTGCTCGAGAGCGCCGATTGCCCGATCCTCCAGACGGTGTTCGCCGGGGTCGAGCAGGTGGCGTGGCAGGACAGTCCGCGCGGTCTTGGCCCCCGCGATCTCGCGATGAATGTGGCGCTGCCCGAAGTGGACGGGCGCCTGTTCACGCGTGCCGTCGCGTTCAAGGCGGCCGCGCATTTCGACGCGCGCACCGAATGCGGAATCGTCGTGCCCAGGGTGGCGCCCGACCGCGTCGCATTCGTCGCCGATCTCGCCGCGAACTGGGCGCGGCTCCGCCGCACGCGCGCGGCCGATCGCCGAATTGCGCTGGTCCTTGCCAATTATCCCAATCGCGACGGCCGGATCGGCAATGGCGTCGGCCTCGATACGCCGGCCAGCGCCGCGGCGATCCTCGCTGCGCTCGGCGATGCGGGCTATTCGATCGGCACCGCACCGCGCGACGGCGCGGCGCTGATGGCGATCATGCTGGCCGGGGTGACCAATGCCGGCCAATCGATCGCGCGACCGGGCGAAGTGTCGCTGCCGATGCCTGCCTATCGCGCCGCGTTCGACGCAATGCCCGAACCCGTTCGCGCCGCCGTCATCGAACGATGGGGGTTTCCAGACACCGATCCGTTCGTGCGTGACGGTGCATTCCAGCTCCCGGTCCACCGTTTCGGCAACATCGTCGTCGCGGTGCAGCCGGCGCGCGGTTACAATATCGATCCCAAGGCCAGCTATCACGATCCGGCGCTGGTGCCGCCGCACGCCTATCTTGCCTTCCACATCTGGCTGAACCGCGATTTCGGCGCGCATGCGGTGGTCCATGTCGGCAAGCACGGCAATCTCGAATGGCTGCCCGGCAAGGCGCTCGCGCTTTCGGAGACCTGCTTTCCCGAGATATGCGCGGGGCCGGTGCCCCAGCTCTATCCGTTCATCGTCAACGATCCGGGGGAGGGCACCCAGGCCAAGCGCCGGATCGGTGCTGCGATCATCGACCATCTGACCCCGCCGCTGACCCGCGCCGAAAGCTATGGTCCGCTGAAAGCGCTGGAGGCGCTGGTCGACGAATATTATCTCGCCGCGGGCATGGATCCGCGCCGGATCGCGCATTTGAAGGGCGAGATCCTGAACCTTGCCCGTGCCCAGGGGCTCGATGCGGACGCCGGTGCGGTCGGCGATGGCGACGACGCGCTGGCCGCGCTCGACAATTATCTCTGCGAATTGAAGGAAATGCAGATCCGCGACGGGCTGCACATCTTCACGCGCTCGCCTGAAGGGCGGCTGCGCACCGATCTGCTGGTCGCATTGTCGCGGACGCCGCGCGGGTACGACAATCCGGGCCAGGCCTCGTTGTTGCGCGCCATGGTCGATGATCTCGGCCTCGATTTCGATCCGCTGGACTGCAGGATGGGCGATGCATGGGCGGGGCCGCGCCCACCGGTGCTGGCCGATCTCTCCGCCGATCCATGGCGGACGCTGGGCGATACGATCGAGCGGCTGGAGTTGTTGGCGACGCAGCTTGTCTCCACGTTCCCCAGCCCCGACGGGATTGGGGAGCGGACCACTCAAGTCTTGGTGGCGATCGGCAATGATCTGGCCCTGCGGGTCGATGCCTGTGGCGCAGCGGAGAAAGCATCGCTTCTGGCCGGACTCGATGGTCGTTTCATCCTGCCCGGCCCGTCCGGCGCGCCGACGCGCGGCCGCCCCGACGTGTTGCCCACCGGCCGCAATTTCTACTCGGTCGACACCCGTTCGGTGCCGACCGCGACCGCCTGGGAACTTGGGCAGCGCTCGGCGCAATTGCTGGTCGACGATTATCTCCAGCGCGAGGGCGACTATCCCAAAGCGATGGCGCTTTCCGCCTGGGGCACCGCGAACATGCGCACGGGGGGCGACGATATCGCGCAGGCGCTCGCGCTGATGGGCGTGCGGCCGCGCTGGGACTGGACGTCGGGGCGCGTGATCGGGTTCGAGGTGATGAAGGTCGCCGAACTCCGCCGGCCGCGCGTCGATGTGACCTTCCGCGTCTCCGGCTTTTTCCGCGACGCCTTTCCCGAACAGATCGACTTGCTCGACTCCGCTGCGCGCGCGGTGATGGCGCTCGACGAACCGGCCGAGGACAATCCGGCGGCTGCACGCTATCGCGTCGAAACCGCGCGGCTGGTCGACAGCGGCAGTGCCCCCAGGGATGCGGCGCTGCGCGCGGGCTATCGGGTCTTCGGTTCGAAGCCCGGCGCCTATGGCGCGGGGCTCCAGGCGATGATCGACGAGAAAATCTGGCACGACCGTGCCGACCTCGCCAATGTCTATCTCGACTGGGGCAGCTATGCCTATGGCGCGGGTGTCGAGGGCGATGCCGAACGCGAGCTGTTCGCCGAACGCCTGACCCAGACCGATGCGGTGGTGCAGAACCAGGACAATCGCGAACACGACCTGCTCGACAGCGACGATTATTACCAGTTCGAAGGCGGTATCGCCTCCGCCGTCGAGCATCTGTCGGGCAAGCGGCCGCGCGCCTATCACAACGACCATAGCCGCCCCGAACGCCCGGTGATCCGCACGCTGGAGGACGAGATCGGCCGCGTCGTCCGTGCCCGTGTCACCAATCCCAAATGGATCGCGGGCGTCATGCGCCACGGTTACAAGGGCGCGTTCGAGATCGCCGCCTCGGTCGATTATCTCTTCGCCTTCGCCGCGACCACCCATGCGGTGCGCGATCATCATTTCGACGCCGTCCACGCCGCCTTTATCGAGGACGAGGCGGTGCGCGCCTTCATGGCCCAGGTCAATCCGGCGGCGCTGCGCGAAACCGCCGCGCGCCTGGCCGAGGCGCTGGAGCGTGGCCTGTGGAAACCCCGATCGAACAGCGCGGGCATCCTGCTCGCCGAACTTGCAGGAGCATGACGATGGCAGAGCGCACCGAGGAACGCCACACCGAGAAGATGAAGAAGAAGCAGGCGGCGCATGACAGGATCGTAGCCGCCAAGACGATCGAGAAGGGGCTGCTGATCGTCCATACCGGCAAGGGCAAGGGCAAGACCACCGCCGCGCTCGGCATGGTCGTGCGCGCGATCGGCCATGGCAAGAAAGTCGGCGTCGTCCAGTTCGTGAAGGGCGCGATGGCTACCGGCGAAAAGCTGGTGTTCGACGCTTTTCCGGACAGTGTCGAGTTCAAGCCGATGGGCGAAGGCTTCACCTGGGACACGCAGGATCGCGCCCGCGACATCGCGGTGGCGCGCATAGCCTGGGAGGAAGTGAAGCGGATGATCGCAGATCCGTCCTACGACATGGTGCTGGCCGACGAACTCAATATCGTACTGCGCTACAATTATCTGCCGCTTGATGAAGTGCTCTCGGTACTCGGCGCGAAGCCGGAGATGACGCATGTCGTGGTGACCGGCCGCAACGCGCCCGACGCGCTGATCGGGATCGCCGATCTCGTCACCGAGATGACGCTGATCAAGCACCCCTTCCGCGAACAGGGCGTGAAGGCCCAGGCCGGGATCGAGTTTTAGCCGTGTCGCGTGATCTGGAATTTGATCGATCAAACGTCAAACGCTCGTCATTGCGAGCGCAGCGAAGCAATCCAGGGTGGCACGGAGACCCTGGATTGCCGCGGGGCTTCGCCCCTCGCAATGACGATCCAGTTTTGTCGGATACCACTCTACCGCCGATGCGCCGCGATCTGCTGCGTCAGGCTGCGCACCGCGTCGACATAAGCGGGGCTGCCGCACACCGTCCACGCCTGGGGGATGCTCAGCCTGGGAATGTCCTTCAGCGCGGGATGATGCAGCATCTCCGTGCCCTGATCGGTCATCCGGTCGGTCGCGCTCTCGACGATCAGGTAATCGGGCTGTGCCGCGACCATCTCCTCGAGCGACAATTGCGAGAGCGCGGGCTTGTCGAGCCGGGCGGCCAGGTTGGTGAGGCCGATGCGCGTCATCACATCGTCGATCAGCGTGCCGGTCCCCGTCATATAGCCGCGCCGTTGATAATAGGCCGCGACGCCCGCAGCCTTCGTCCTGGGCAGCGCGGCCAGTTCGCGGTTCATGCGCGCGATCAGCGCCTCGCCGCGCTCGACATGGCCGACTGCCGCCGCCACCTCGCGGATCTGCGCGACGATGTCGGCGTAGCTGGCGGCCGATTTGAGATCGAGCACGGTGTAGCCGTGCTGCGCCACCGCCGCGAGCATGCTGCCGCGCTTCGCCGGAATGCCGATGATCAGATCGGGATCGAGGACGAGCAGTTCCTCCGCCGACGTGCCCATGATGTTCAGCCCCGCCGCCTTGGCCGCCGCCGCCGACATGTCGGGGTCGTCGGCATTGCGGGTGAGGCCGGCGATCTGGTCGCGATCGGCGAGTTCGAGCAGATATTGATCGGCGCAGAGATTGAGCGACACGATCCGCTGCGGGCGTTTCGCGGGTGCGCGGTCCGGCATGGCCCATGCCATCGCGGCGGCCGACGCCGCGGCGACGATGGCGGAAAGGCCGAGAAGGGCGGGGCGGGAAGCGAGGCGCGGCATGGGGCCGCACGCCTTATCAGCATGATCGCCGGGCACAAGCGCGCGGGTGAACGGTCATGGTGACGACCACATCGCGCCTCGTTCCGCCGCGATCGATGCTGGTCGCCGGGCTGATCGCGCTGATCCTGCTCGCCGCGACGGCGTCGCTGATGCTGGGCGCGGTATCGCTCGCGCCGGCACGGATCTTCGCCGCGCTTGCCGGGCGGGGCGATCCGATCGCGACCGCGATCCTGTTCGATCTGCGCATGCCGCGAACCATATTGGGTCTGGCGGTCGGCACGATGCTCGGGCTCGCCGGCGCCGCCTTGCAGGGCTATCTGCGCAATCCGCTCGCCGAACCGTCGGTGCTCGGCGCGTCGAACGCGGCGGCGCTGGGCGCGGTCTGCGCCATCTATTTCGGGCTGGCCGAACTCCATCCCGTCATGCTGCCGCTGCTGGCGATCGTCACCGGCCTGGCGGCGCTGGCGCTGCTGTTCGTGCTGGCGGGTCGATCGGAAAGCCCGCTGACCCTGATCCTGGCCGGGATCGCGGTCGCGACGCTCGCCTCTGCGGCGATCAGCCTGTCGCTCAATCTTTCGCCCAATCCCTTCGCCGCGATGGAGATCATGGCGTGGCTGATGGGGTCGATCGAGAACCGGTCCTTCCATCACGTCTGGGTGGCGCTGCCCTGCATTACGGTCGGCGCCGCGCTGCTGCTCGCGGATGGCCGCGCGCTCGATGCGCTGACCCTGGGCGAAGACGGTGCCCGTGCCCTGGGGGCGGACCTGCGGATTACGCGCCTGCGCCTGCTGCTGGGCGTCGCGATCGGGGTCGGTGGCGCGGTCGCCGTGTCCGGATCGATCGGCTTTGTCGGGCTGATCGTGCCGCATCTGATCCGTCCGCTGACCGACCGCAGCCCCTCCGCGATCCTGCTGCCTTCCGCGCTCGGCGGCGCGGCGCTGCTGACGCTGGCCGATATCGGCGTGCGGCTGATCCCGTCCAACGTCGAACTGAAGCTGGGCGTGGTGACCGCCTTTCTCGGCGTGCCCGTCTTCCTTGTCTATCTCATGCGGGAGCGCCGCTTATGGTGACCCTTTCCCTCGATGCGGTGAGTGTCCGGCTCGGCCGCCGGCTGGCGGTGGACGCGGTCTCCGCCACGCTCGGCGCGGGCACGCTTGTCGGCATTATCGGGCCGAACGGCGCCGGAAAATCGAGCCTGTTGCGCGCGATGCTCGGGCTTGTCCCGCTGGCATCGGGTTCGGCGACGCTGGATGGCGAGCCCGTGTCGGCGATGGCGCGCGGCGCGATCGCGCGCAAACTCGCCTATCTGCCGCAGGGCCAGTTGCTACACTGGCCGCTGACGGTGGAGCGACTCGTCGCCCTCGGCCGCCTGCCGCATCTGGCGCCGATGTCCGCCATGTCGCCGGCCGATACCAATGCCGTCGAACGCGCGATCGAACGCGCGGACGTCGCCGGGCTGCGCGGCCGGGTGGTGACCGAATTGTCGGGCGGCGAACGCGCGCGCGTGCTGCTGGCGCGGACGCTGGCGGTGGAGGCGCCCGCGCTGTTGGCGGACGAGCCGCTCGCCTCGCTCGATCCGGGGCATCAGATCGACGTCATGGCGCTGCTCCAAGGTGAGGCGTGCGCCGGGGCGTTGGTGGTGACGGTGCTCCACGATCTCACCATGGCGGGGCGTTATTGCGATCGCCTGCTGTTGATGGATCGCGGCGTGCTGGTCGCCGACGGTGCGCCGCTCGACGTGCTGACCGCCGAACGCCTGCGCCGCGTCTACGGCATCAGCGCGATGATCGACCCGCCGATGATCGTGCCCATCGCCCGTTCGCTGGAGCCGCTATGACCGATGATCTCTTCGCCGCGCAGGGTTTTTGCGCCGTTCCGCTGTTCGATCCGGAAACCGTCCGCGCGGCGCGCGACGATATCGCCGAACAGGTCGATCGCGTCGCGCGTGCGCTCTACATGCCGTTCGAACACAGCCTGCCCGATGTGCCGCTGGGCGACAGGCTCGATCGCATCGCGGCGGCCGAGCGGTCCTATGCCAATCTGCTGCGCGTCGCGATCTGTACCGATGCGCATCGCGGGCCGCGCCTTGCCGCGCTGGCCGGCAGCCCCATGCTTCTCGATACCGCCGCGCGGCTCGCGGACCGGCCGATCGCTGGATCGGTCATGCGCGTCCGCGCCAGCATCGCGGCGTTTCCCGAGCATCGTCATGACTGGCATTCGGATGTCGCGATCGATGACGGGACGAGTTGCGGCCGCGTCCGCATCACCGCGTGGATGCCATTGAGCGATGCCGGCCCGGGCAATGGCGGGCTGGATGTCGTACCCGGCAGACGATCCACGCCTTTCCTGCATCGGCGCGACGATGGCTTCGCTATCCCTGAAGAGACGCTTGCCGGCCTGCCGCGTGTCCAGCCCGATTGTCCTGCGGGCACCGTGCTGTTCCTCGACCGCTTCACCCCGCACCGCACGCTGCCGGTGGTGGGCGCCGCGCGCTTCGCGCTTGTCATCTGGTTCAAGGCGGGATGAGCGTTGACGCACCGCAGCATCGGACTTAATGCCGGACCCGCGAAAGGTTCCCCGGGGACGGGGATGAAAAGGGAACGGGGTTCGAGACCCCGGCTGCCCCTGCAACTGTGAGCGGCGAGCCATCGGGCCATATGCCATTGGGATCCCCAGGATCCTGAGAAGGCGGCACGAACCGGCATTGACCCGCAAGCCAGGAGACCTGCCCGTCGCGGTCGTCTTTCGCGCGGACAGGGTGTGCCGAGCGGACGGGGGTAAACCCGAGCGACGACATGCACGGACCGCGTTTTCGCGGGGGTCGATGCATGCCCGTTCGGCAGCATGACTCCGCTTGAGCGCGGCCCATTTGTCCGGGGTACGCCGCTCAATGTTGAAGTCCATTTCGTTTCTCCCGCTATTGCTCTCGACCGCCGCCTATGCGCAGGATGAGGCTCCATCCCCCATCGACGAGGGCGGCGAGGCAATCGTCGTCACCGCGACGCGCCTTCCCGTCACCGCCGATCAGGTGCCGGCATCGCTGACCGTGATCGACAAGGCCGCGATCGACGCATCGCAGGCGGTGATCGTCTCCGACCTGCTGGTGCGGACACCCGGCATCACGATCACGCGCAATGGCGGCTATGGCACGTCGACCGGCGTCCGTATTCGTGGCGCCGACAGCGACCAGACCGTGGTGGTGATCGACGGCGTCAAGTTGAACGATCCGTCGTCGACGGGCGGCGGCTATAATTTCGCCAACCTCATGATCGGCGATACTGCGCGCATCGAGATATTGCGTGGGCCGCAGTCGATCCTGTGGGGCAGCCAGGCGATCGGCGGCGTCGTCAACATCGTGACCGCCTTGCCCGACCGTCCGCTCGAAGCGAGCTTCGATATCGAGGCGGGCTCGCGCGAGACGGTGAGCGCACGTGCCGGCATCGGCGGCAGCATCGGGCCCGTGCGGTTCCGCGTCGCCGGCTTCAATTTCGTCACCGACGGCATCAGCGCGCTGTCGCCACGCGTCGGCGCGACCGAGCGCGACGGCTATCGCAATCGTGGCGGCAATGCCCGACTCAATATCGATCTCGGCGACGGCGCGATGATCGATCTGCGCGGCCTCTACTCGACGGGGCGCGTCGATATCGACGCCACCACCGCCGATACGCCCGCCTATAATCTCAGCGAGGAAGCGTTCGGCTATGCCGGCATCGTCGTGCCGCTGTTCGGCGGCAGGCTGGTCAACCGCTTCGCCGTCTCCGCGACCCAGACCGATCGCGACGGCTTCGATCCGCGCCGCGCCCGGCCGCGCAATCTCGACAGCACCGGCTGGGCGAAGCGCTACGAATATCAGGGCACCGCGACGATCGCCGAGGGCTGGCAGGCGAGCTTCGGGGTGGAGCGCGAGGATACGCGCTTCCGCAACTATGCGACGATCCCGGCCAGCCCCACCGCCGCGATCCCGGCGCCGATCCGCGCGCGTGCGCGGCTCGACAGCGTCTATGCCCAGCTTTCGGCCCGGATCGTGGCGCCGCTGACGGTTAATGCCGGCATCCGCCACGACGATCATGACCGCTTCGGCGGCAACACCGTGTTCGGCGGCGGTGCCGTGCTGTCGCTGTTCGACGATATGACGCTTGTCCGGGCGAGCTATGGCGAAGGCTTCAAGGCGCCGACGCTGTATCAACTCGGCAGCCAGTACGGGAATGCCGCGCTGCGCCCCGAAACCTCCAAGGGCTGGGAAGCGGGGATCGAGCAGCGCCTGTTCGATCGCGCGCTCACGCTGTCGGCCACATATTTCGATCGCAGCGCACGCGACCTGATCGTCTTCTACAGCTGTTCGGGCGTACCCAAGGGGCTTTGCCTCCAGCCCGGCTCCACCACGATCGGCCGGCTCGGCTATTACGACAATGTCACGCGCACCCAGAGCCGTGGGATCGAGCTTGGCGGTGCGCTCGATCTGGACGGGCTTTCGCTCGCCGCCAATTATAGCTGGATCGATGCGGAGAACCGTTCGCCCGGCGCGCTGTTCGGCAAGGCGCTGCGCCGGCTGCCTGCGCATACCGCCAATGCCGAAGCCAGCTATCGCTGGGATTTCGGCCTGTCGCTGGGTGCGGCGGTGCGCTGGTCGGGCGACGCGTTCGAGAATGAAGCCAACAGCGTGGTGCTGCGCGACTATACGCTGGTCGACCTGCGCGCATCGATGCGGTTGACCGACAGTTTCGAGATCTATGGCCGCGTCGAGAATCTGTTCGACAGATATTACGAGACCGCGCTCAACTATAATTCGCTCGGCCGATCGATCCATGCCGGCATCCGGGGGCGCTTCTGATGGACGCGCTCGCCCCCCATGCCCCGATCGAGAAGCGCGTCGCGACGGTGGATGGCCGCACCGAGGAGGTCTGGCCGCTCGCGCGCGACGAGCAATTCCTGTTCGCGCTCTACACCGAACTGTTCGACGATCATTGGGACAAGCTGACCTGGGGGCCGTTGATCCCTGGGGCGGCCTATGAACTCAAATGCCCGGGCAAGCCCGACCGCATCTCGTTGTCGGCGGGCGGCTATCTGACCATCCATTGGGGCGCCAGGGGGCATTTCCATCTCTGCCTCGCCGCCAAGAGTACGAGCGATCCGGTGCTTGCGGTGCGCAGGAGCCCCGGCCGCGTCGAGCTCTATCGGCGCCTCGATGCCGAGGGGCATCCGATCTCCTGGGGTATCCGCATGTTCAACGGGCATGACGAGCCGCAGATCACGATCTTCCTGCCCAATCCATTCCTGAAACCCGAGGACCGCGTCGCCGACACGCCCGACTGGGATCGGCTGGCTTTGTGGGACGATCTGTTTCCGCGCCTGACCGGGACCGCCACCGACGGGCGGGACCGGCTGGGCAAGGGCTATGCGAAAAACTGAGCGGAGAATGACGATGACGATCAATACCGAAAGTCGCATATCGCAGCGCGGCGCCTCCACGATCTGGATCATGCTGCTGACCGTGGCGAGCACCGTGACGACGCTCGTCCTGTCCTGCGCGACGCCGTTTCCCGCGCTCGCCGCGCTCGCCGCCGTTCATATGCATCGCCGCGACGGCATGACGCTGATGGGGCTCGCCTGGCTCGCCAGCCAGCTCACCGGCTTCCTGATCCTGGGTTATGAGATGAAGGAGACCACGACGGGCTGGGCGATCGGCCTGGCGGTCGCCGCGCTGGGCTCGGCCGCCGCCGCCTATGCCGCGCTCGATCGCCTGGGTGGCCGATCCACCGCGCTGCGGCTGGCCATGGCCTATGGCGTGGGCTTCGTCGCCTTCAAGCTGGTGATCCTGGCCTTCTCCTTCTGGCTGGGCGGCGTGGCGACGACGCTCGATCCGGATATCCTCGCGCGCCAGTTCCTGCGCAACGGTGCGATCCTGATCGGCCTGTTCGCGCTGTATCACGGCCTTGTCGCGCTGGGCGTGCCCGCCGCGCGCGGTCGGGCCGCCGCCGCATGACCCGTCATGTGCCCGACGCGGCGTTGCTGCGCCGGGCCGCCGCGCTGGAGGCGGAGAATGACCGTCTCCGGCATGTGGTCGAAACGCTGCGGTCCGATCGGCAGACGGCGCACGATCTGGTGCGCCAGGAGGTGAAACGATGCTCCGGCGTGTAGAGGACGGGCCGGCTGTGGTCGCCTGCAGCACCTGCCGCCACGCACGCGACGCGCGTGAGGATGGCGAGGGGCGGCGCGGCGGCGCGCGTTTGGCTGAAGCGTTGCGTGCGGTGAAGGCGTCCGATCCTCGTTATGACGGGATCGCGGTGCAGGACATGCCGTGCCTGTTCGCATGCGGCGATTTCTGCACCGTCCATCTCCGCGCACCCGACAAGGTCGGTTATGTCATGGGCCGCTTTACGCCCGATGAGGATGCCGCCCGCGCCATCCTCGACTATGCCGTTCATTACGCCGAAAGCGATCACGGCCGGGTGCCGTTCGCGTCATGGCCGCAGGGGGTGAAGGGCCATTTCATCACGCGGACGCCGCCCGCCGGCTTCGTGGTGGCGGAATGACCGGTTTCGCGACAGTCGCGGCGTTCGAAGCCGCGCTGGGCGCGCTGCCCGGCAGCGATGGCGATGCGGTTGCGGCGGCGCGCGACCGTCAGGCGCAATTGACCAAGCCCGCCGGTTCGCTCGGCCGGCTGGAGGATATCGCGATCTTCCTCGCCGGCTGGCAGGGACGGGCGCTGCCCGCGATCGATCGCGCGCGTGTCGCGATCTTCGCGGGCAATCATGGCGTCACCGTGCATGGCGTCAGCGCCTTTCCGCCGGAAGTGACCGTCCAGATGGTCGCCAATTTCGAGGCGGGCGGGGCGGCGATCAATGCGCTCGCATCAGCCGCCGGGCTGGAACTGAAGGTGGTCGCGCTCGATCTCGACCGACCGACCGCCGATTTCACCACCGCGCCGGCGATGACCGAGCTGGAGTGCTTTGCCGCGCTGTCGGCGGGCGCCGCGATGGTCGAAGCCGGGCTGGACCTGCTCGTCGTCGGTGAGATGGGGATCGGCAATTCGACCGCAGCGGCCGCACTATGCGCCCGATCGCTCGGCGGTTCGGCCGCAGACTGGGTTGGGCCGGGGACCGGTGTCGACACCGCCGGCATCGCGCGCAAAATTGCCGTCGTCGAACGTGCAATCGCATTCCATCGCGATGCGCCGAACACGCCGTTCGAAACATTGCGACGGCTGGGCGGACGCGAGATCGCCGCGATTGCCGGCGCGGTCGTGGCGGCGCGGCATCTGCGCGTGCCGGTCGTCCTCGATGGCTTCATCAGTTGCGCCGCGCTGGCGCCGATCGTTGCGACATGCCCCGCGATCACCGATCATTGCATGGCTGGGCATCGCTCGGCGGAACCGGGCCATGCCCGGCTGCTCGACAGGATGGGGCTCGATCCCCTGCTCGCGCTCGACATGCGGCTCGGCGAAGGCAGTGGTGCGGCGGTCGCCGTTGCGGTGATCCGCTCCGCCCTTGCCGCGCATAATGACATGGCGACATTTGTCGAAGCGGGGGTGTCGGACGCGGGATGAGCGGCTTTCTGCTCCATCTTCTCCGCCATGGCGCGCCCGAGACGACCGGGCGGATGATGGGGCGCACCGATAGTCCGCCGACGCCTGACGGCATCGCCGCATGCGTCGATCAGGCGGGCATGCTCGCGGTCGACACGCTCATCGCCTCCGATCTTTCGCGTGCGCAGCTTGCGGGCGAAGCGCTGGGGGAGGCGCTGGCCTTGCCGCTCGTCATCGATCCGCGCTGGCGCGAACTCGATTTCGGGGACTGGGACGGCAAGGCGGCAAGCGAGATCGACCAGACCGCTTTCGGCCGTTTCTGGGACGATCCGGACGCCAATCCACCACCGGGCGGCGAGCGCTGGTCGGCGCTGGTGTCGCGCGTGTCCGCCGCGATCGACACGCTGCTGGCGCGCGATACGCTGGTGGTCAGCCATGGCGGCGCAATGCGCGCGGCGCTCGCCGTGCTGTGCGGGTTCGATCAGCGCCAGATCTGGGCATTCGACCTGCCTTATGCGTCGTTGCTGTCGCTGCAGGTCTGGCCGGGCGAGCGGCGCTCCGCCCAGATCGTCGGACTCTGGCCGTGAAGGGCTTCATCCTCGCCCTGCAATTCCTGACGCGGCTGCCGACGCCGCGCATCGATGCGGACGAAGCGGCGTTCGCAGCGTCGATGCGCTGGTTTCCCGCGGTCGGTGTCGTGGTCGGCGCTCTGGTCGCGGGCGCGGCCTGGGCGGGGAACCTGGTCGATCCCTGGATCGGCGCGCTGCTGGCGCTCGCCACCTGGGTGGCGGTGACCGGTGCGCTCCATCTCGACGGCCTGTCCGATCTCGCCGATGCGAGCGGCGCGATGCACAAGGATCGCGAAAAACTGCTGGCCGTGCTTGCCGATCCGCATGTCGGCAGCTTCGGCGTGGTCGCGATCGTCCTGCAACTGATCGCCAAGCTGATCCTGCTCCACGCACTGGTCGATGCGCGCCTGCTGTTGCCCTTGATCCTGCTGCCCTTCGCAGCGCGGATCGGGCCGCTTGCCTGGACTTTGTGGCTGCCGCCGCTTCATCAGGGGCTTGCCGCGCGCTTCCGGTCGGCGGTGCGGCCGATCGACCTGATCCTCTGGTCGCTCATGCTGAGCGGCGCGGTATGGATGGTGCCCGCCTTGCTGATCGCGCCGTTGCTGATCGCCGGATGGACATGGCGGATCCGCTGGACGTTGGGTGGAATCTCGGGCGACGGGCATGGCGCGGGCATCGAGCTTGTCGAGACGGGATTGCTGTTGGCGGTGCTGATCGCGACCCGCATCGCATGACCGGCCGCTGGACCTTTCATGGCGGCCGGATGAGCGAAGCGCGCGCGGCCTATGGCGATGCGGCCGAGCCATGGCTCGATCTTTCGACCGGGATCAATCCCCATGGCTGGCCGGGCGCAAACGGCCTGACGATCGATTGGCGCGCCTTGCCCGACCCGCATCGGCTGATCGAGCTGGAGGCCGTTGCCGCCGCCTGGTTCGGCGTGGATCCCGCTTATGTCTGTGCCGTGCCCGGCACCGAGATCGGCCTGAGATTGCTCGGCGACCTGTTGCCCGGGGATGCGGCTTATGTCGCGCCCGGTTATCGGACGCATGGTGAGATGTTCGCCGACAGCGCGGAAATCCCATTCGAGGCGCTCGATACGCGATCGGCGGCGCATATGATCGTCGCCAATCCGAACAATCCGGACGGCAGGATCGTCTCGGCCGATATACTCGACCGGCTGTCGGCCGGCGCGCGCTGGCTCGTCGTCGACGAAGCCTTTGCCGATACGTCGCCCGACATCAGCGTCGCCTGCCTGGTCGCCGACGATCGGCGGCTCGTCATTTTCCGCTCGTTCGGTAAATTCTTCGGTCTGGCGGGGGTCCGGCTGGGTTTCGTCCTGGGGCCCCGGTCGCTGATCGGACGTTTCCGGGCAAAACTCGGCAGCTGGCCGATCTCGACGGGCGCGCTCGATATCGGCATCGCGGCCTATCGCGATCTGGATTGGGCGGGGGCTATGCGGCAGCGGCTGATCGACGATGCGGCGGCGCTCGATGCCATGCTGGCCGCCCATGGCCTGGTCGCGCGGGGCCACTGTCCCTTGTTCCGCCTGATCGAAACCGATGCGGCGGCGGCTTTGTTCGACCGGCTGGCGCGTCGCGCCATCCTGACGCGGCCATTCGACTATGACCCGCATTGGCTCCGCATCGGCCTGCCCGGCAGCGATGCCGCGCTCGATCGACTGGATCGGGCGCTGCGCCATGGCTGAGCCGGTCGCGCTGGTGGCGCTGACGGTCGAGGCAGCGATCGGCTGGCCGCAGCCGCTCTATCGGCGGATCGGCCATCCCGTCGGTCTCTTCGCACGCATCATCACCGGCGCGGAGAGCCGCTGGAACCAGCCATGGCGGGGTCAGAGATTTCGCCGGGCGATGGGAATCGTGACGGTCGGGCTGTTGCTGCTGATCGCGGGCGGTGTGGGCGCGGGGCTGCACACTCTCCTGCTCGCCGCGTTCGGACCCTGGGGCTGGTGGGCAATCGCGCTGCTTGCGGCACCCGGTCTCGCGCAGCGCAGCCTTTACGATCATGTCCGGCCGGTCGCGACGGCGCTCGACGCCGGCGACCTGCCCGGTGCGCGGAACGCGGTCGGCATGATCGTCGGGCGGGATACCGTCGAACTCGACGAAGGCGGCGTTGCGCGCGCCGCGATCGAAAGCCTCGCCGAGAGCTTTTGCGACGGCGTCGTCGCGCCGCTGTTCTGGCTGCTGTTGCTCGGCCTGCCCGGCATCTGGGCCTATAAGGCGATCAACACCGCCGACAGCCTGATCGGCCATCGCGAGGAGCGCTGGCGCGCCTTTGGTTGGGCGGCGGCGCGCACCGACGATCTGATGAACCTGATCCCCGCCAGGATCGCGGGCATGCTCGTCTGCCTGGGCGGTGGCGGCGGCTGGCGCATGATGCTGCGCGATGCGGGCAAACATGCCTCCCCCAATGCCGGCTGGCCCGAAGCCGCGATGGCGGGGGCGCTCGGCATCGGGCTTGCAGGGCCGATCGCTTATGATGGCGTGGTCCATGACAAGCACTGGATCGGCGAGGGTGCACGCGCTGCCGGTGCCGATGATATCCGCCGCGCGCTCGCCATCTATATCCGCGCTTGCCTGTGCCTCTGGGCCATCGCAGGAGGTGTCGCATGGCTGCTGTGATGTTCCAGGGAACCGGCTCCGACGTCGGCAAGTCGGTGCTCGTCGCCGGGGTCTGCCGCGCGCTCGCCAATCGTGGGCTACGGGTTCGCCCGTTCAAGCCGCAGAACATGTCGAACAACGCCGCGGTGACGACCGATGGCGGCGAGATCGGGCGGGCACAGGCGCTACAGGCGATCGCGTCGCGCGTTCCGCCGCACACCGACATGAACCCCGTGCTGCTGAAACCGCAAGCCGATCACAGCTCGCAGCTGATCGTCCACGGCAAGGTTCGCGGCATTCTGGGGGCGGGCAATTTCCGCGAAGCGCGCGGCGCGCTGCTTTCCGAAGTGCTCGAAAGCTATCACCGGCTGCGGGCCGAATGCGATATCATCATGGTCGAAGGGGCGGGGTCGCCCGCCGAGATCAACCTGCGCGCGGGCGACATCGCCAATATGGGCTTTGCGCGCGCGGCCGGCGTTCCGGTCGTGCTGATCGGCGATATCGACCGTGGCGGCGTGATCGCGGCGATCGTCGGCACCAGGGCGGTGATCGATCCGGCCGACGCCGCGATGATCCGGGGCTTCATCATCAACAAGTTTCGCGGCGATCCGGCCTTGTTCGAGGACGGTTATCGCCAGATCGAGATGCTGTCCGGCTGGCGCGGCTTCGGTGTGGTGCCGTGGCTGTCCGCCACCGCACGCCTGCCCAGCGAGGATGCGGTGATACTCGAAAAGGCGACGTCGCGCGTCGAGGGGCGCAAACGCATTGCCTGCCCGATCCTGCCGCGCATCTCGAATTTCGACGATCTCGATCCGCTCAAGCTCGAACCCGATGTCGAACTGGTCATGGTGCCGCCGGGTCAGCCGATCCCCGCCGATGCCGCGCTGATCGTTCTACCGGGATCGAAGGCGACGATCGCAGATCTTGCCGCATTGCGCGCCGAAGGCTGGGATATCGACATCCGCGCGCATCATCGCCGCGGCGGCGCGATTCTGGGCCTGTGCGGCGGCTATCAGATGCTCGGCAAGCGGATCGCCGACCCCGATGGGCTGGAAGGGCCGCCGGGGTCGATCGACGGCCTGGGCCTGCTCGATGTCGAAACCGTCCTGGCGGGGGCCAAGACGCTGCGTTCGGTGACGGGCCAAGCGCTTGGCGCACGGTTCGAGGGGTATGAGATGCATATGGGCGAGACACAGGGGCCGGACACCGCACACCCCTTCGCCATCTTCGACGATGGCCGGCGTGACGGCGCGATCGGCAGCGACGGGACGGTGCTGGGCAGCTATGTCCATGGGCTGTTATCGGATGCGGATCAGCGCCGCGCGCTGCTGGGGAGGATCGGTGTCGAAGGCGGCGGCCGCGATTATCGCGCCTCGATCGACGCGGCGCTCGACGAAATTGCCGACGCGCTGGAACATCATCTGGATATCGACGCGCTGATCGCGCTTTCCGGTGCAGGCGCATGACCGCACGGACGCTGTTCGTGCTGGGTGGCGCGCGATCGGGCAAGAGCCGCTACGCACAGGCGCGGGCGGAGGCGATGCCGGGCGACCTGGTGTTCGTCGCCACTGCGCAGGCGTTCGACGACGAGATGAAGGATCGCATCGATCGCCATCGCGCCGATCGCGGCGGCCGCTGGCGGACGGTCGAGGCGCCGCTCGACCTGGCGGCGGCGATCGCGGCGGAGACCGGGCCGGAAGCGGTCCTGCTCGTCGATTGTCTGACGCTCTGGGCGTCGAATCTGATGCTCGCCGATCGCGACATCTCCGCTGAGACGCAGGGGCTGGTACAAGCGATCGCGGCGGCACGCGGGCCGATCATATTGGTCTCGAACGAGGTCGGGTTGGGCATCGTGCCCGACAATGTCCTGGCGCGGCGATTTCGGGATGTCGCCGGTACGATCAACCAGGCCATCGCTGCCTGTGTCGGCGAAGCGGTGCTGATGGTGGCCGGACTGCCGATGGTGCTGAAGGCGCCGGCGCGAACCGGTAAGGAATAACCGCACTCCTTCCGGTCTTCCGCGATTCCGGCATATTGGTTAGATTCTGTTAGCGGGATCGCGCGTAGGAGTGATCGTCATGCGACGTGTGTACAGCCTGGCCTTCGATGTCGACGGTTTTCACTAAGAATGTCGGTTAACCGACGGATGCCGTTGACAATGCAGGGGCTGGCCGATGCCGCCTGACGCGCCCGTCGCAGATCAGGATCATTATCGGGCGCTCGGCCTGAAGCGTGGCGCGTCGCCCGAACTGATCCGGTCGGCCTATGTGCGGCTGATCAAGAAATGGCACCCCGACGTCAATCCCGCCGCGCGCGCGCATGCCCGGTTCCAGCAGATCACAGAGGCCTATCGGGCGCTCACCGCCGGCGAAGCCGTCCAGGAAAGCTGGCACGCGCCGGAACAGGAGGAACTGGGCGAAAACCATGTGGCGGTGGCGCCGCTGCGTTGCGACCGGTGCGGCGATCTTGCCTTGCAGCCGCGCCATATCCGCTTTCCGATCATCATATCGGCACTCGTCTATAGCTGGCGGCTGCACGATGTCGGCAATTTCTGCCCCAATTGCGCGCGCAAGGAAGCGCTACGCGCCAGCCTGATCACCGGGTTGCTTGGCTGGTGGAGCGTGCAAGGCCCGTTCCGGGTGCCGCGCGCGATATTGCGCAACGCGCGCGGTGGGGAGGTCGATCTCGAGCGGAGCCTTCGGCTCATTTACCATAATCTGCTTGCCTATCGTCACGATGGCGAAGGCCGGGTGGCGGCGGAACTGGGGCAGCTCATCAACACCTCTCGCCAGAGCCTCTCGCTTGAGGCCAGCCTGATCGTCGCCAGCCTGCCGCGGCATCATCCGCCCCCCACTCAGGGGGCGGATCCATGGGCGCCGCGGATCGTTCATATGATTCAGCACGCGCTGTGCGCGGCGTTCGCCCCGTTGACGGTGCTGTTCGTCGCTCAAATCCTCTAAATCGTCGCTGCGTCGCACAAATCGCGTCGCCTTTTTCAATCGACACGTTCACAGGTTGAGAACGCTTTTCGGTCAATGAGTATGAACAACGATCTATTGAGTAAAAAGGGGTCGGCCATGTCGGATCTCTTTCGAACGGGTTTGTTCCGGCGGAGTGGCGCGCAGCGCCGATGCCAGGGCAAGTCCGACTGCCGGTTGTACGCGATCGGCGATATCCATGGACGGCTCGACCTTCTGGACGAGCTGTTGAACGCGGTTGCCGAGGATCTGGCGGGAAGGGCGCCGCGAAAGACATTCATGGTCTTTCTCGGCGATCTCATCGACCGGGGCCCGGATTCGGCGGGCGTCGTCGAGCGGCTGCGCACCTATGCGCCATTGGGTCTGTTTCCGGTTTTCCTGCGCGGTAACCATGAAGAGGCACTGCTGCGCATTCTCGAAGGGGAAGGCGAGATCCTGGCGGACTGGCTGAAATTCGGCGGCGACACCTGTGTCGCGAGCTATGGGCTGGACCCCGACACGCTGGCGCAGATCGATCCCGACGCCGCGATCGAGCGGATGCGGGCAAAGATCCCGCGCATGCACCGGACGTTCCTGAGGAGCTTCGGCGACACCTTCCGCTTCGGCGATTATCTGTGCGTTCATGCCGGAATCCGGCCAGGCGTGCCGCTGGGCGATCAGGTTCCGGCGGATCTTCACTGGATTCGCGAGCCGTTCCTGACCGACCGGACCGATCACGGATTTGTCGTGATTCATGGCCATACGGTCGTCGATGACGTCGATGAACAGCCAAACCGGATCGGGATCGATACGGGTGCCTATCGCACCGGCATGTTGACTGCCCTGGCCGTGGAGGATGATCGGAGATGGTTTCTGAAAACCAGCAAAGCCAGCCTTTCTGAGGGCTCGAGGAAAGTTTCGTTAACGGCCGAAGCGTAAGATGGGAAACATTGTCCGTGACCGACGTTACGGACCCGTACCATGCCCCGGGTCGTTATCGACCCGGGCAAGTCCGATGCGCCGGAGGATGATCGCGTTATGGAATTCGTCAAAGCCGACCGATCTGCCGTTCGTTTTGCGGCCTGTTTCGTCCTGATTTCGACCTTGCTGCTCCTGCTCGCCGGCTGCGCGGGCACGCGTGGCGGGCCGATCCCCTATGATGTGCAGGATTTCGGAAAGCCGGACGAACCCGTCACTTTCGCGCTGGAGGACGGCTACAAGATCGCGCCGATGGACACGCTGAAGATCACCGTCTTCAAGATGGCGGACCTGTCCGGCGAATATCAGGTCGACCTCACCGGCCGCATTTCGCTGCCGCTGCTGGGCGAGCTCAAGGCCGTCGACATGACGACTGCCGAACTCGATGCCGTGCTGACCGAGAAATTCGGCGAGAAATATCTGCAATCGCCCGACGTCAGCGTCGGCATCAAATCGTCGACCCGCCGCAACGTGACCGTCGACGGATCGGTCCGCCAGCCGGGCATCTTCCAGGTCGATGGGCCGATGACCTTGATGCAGGCAGTCGCGATGGCGCGCGGCGCCGATGAGAATGCCAATCCCAAGCGGGTCGCGATCTTCCGCCAGATCAAGGGCAAGCGGGTTGCCGCCGCGTTCGATCTCGTCAGCATCCGGCGCGGGCAGATGGATGATCCGTCGGTCTATGCCGGCGATATCATCATGGTCGACGGATCCGCGATCAAGGCCGCGCAGAAGCAGATCCTCCAGACCGTGCCCTTCTTCACTTTCCTGCCGATCTGAGTCGGCCGAACCAAATAAAGGGATTTCCGCCAGACATGACCAATCAGGACATCGATCGATCGGACTTTCGCGTCCGACAGATCGTCCGTCGGACTGGTGGCGCCATCGCGCTGCCATCCGGTGGCGGCCAGCGGAGCTATGGCGGCTCGGAAGGCGGCGACATCAACCTGGCCGCGATCCTGCGGATCATCATGGAATGGCGCTGGCTGATCGTCGGGGCGATCGCTGTGGGTTTGGCCGGTGCGGTGCTGCTGACGCTGTTCACCACGCCGCTCTACCGAGGCACGGCGACGCTCGAGATCAATCCGCCGACGGTTGAAATTCTCGAGGATTCCAAGGGGCAGGCACAAGCCGCGAAGAATGGCGATTATCTGGCGACGCAGGTCGGCCTGCTGCAAAGCCGAAGTCTTGCCCAGCGGGTTGCGCAAGAGTTGAATCTGGCGTCCAACGCCGAATTCGTCCCCAATGGCGGCAGTCGCGAACAGCGCGCCAAGATCGCTGTCGGCAAGCTGACCGAGGGGTTTTCCGTCCAGCCCGCGCCCTCCGGACAGCTCATCAAGATTGGCTATTCGGCGACCTCGCCCGCGCTCGCGGCTCAAGTCGTCAACAAGTTCGCCGACAGTTTCATCGCGACCAACCTCGAGCGCCGCTACGAAGCGTCGTCCTATGCGCGCACGTTCCTCCAGCAGCAGATCGCCAAAGTGAAGGGCGAACTGGAAAAGTCCGAGCGCCAGCTCGTCGAATATGCGCAGGCGCAAGGGATCATCAATACGGCGACGCAATTGAAGGGTGAGGTCGGCAGTGACGTCAATTCGCTGCAGGGCGCATCGCTGGTCGCGCTGAACCAGGCGCTTGCAGAGGCGCAGACCAAGCGTATCGCCGCGGAACAGGCCTATCGCCAGACCGCTGCCGTCGGCATCACCGCCGAAGTCAACGAGAGCACGCAGGCCATTCGTCAGCAGCGTGTCACGCTCGAGGCCGAGTATCGCGAGAAGCTGGCCACGATGAAGCCGGACTATCCGGATATGATCAGCCTCCGCTCGCGTATCGACGAACTTGGCCGCCAGATCCGCAGCGAAGGCGCGCGTACGGCGAGTGGCCGATCCAACACCTTGCTTGCCGACTATCAGGCCGCGGCCGCAGCCGAACGCACGCTGCAGGCGCGCGTCGCGTCGTTGAAGGGATCGGTGATCAATCTGCGCGGCCGCAGCATCGAATATAATATCCTCCAGCGCGAAGTGGACACGAACCGCTCGCTCTACGACGCCTTGCTGCAGCGCTATAAGGAGATTGGCGTTGCCGGCGGTGTCGGCACCAATCTCGTTTCGATCGTCGACCGCGCGGAAGTGCCGGGGGCGCCTTATTCGCCGAACCTGCCGTTCAACCTGGCGATCGGTCTCGGCCTGGGCCTGGTCGTCGGCATCGGCGGTGCGTTCGTCATCGAATTCATCAACGACACGATCACCACGCCCGACGATGTGCGTGACAAGCTGGGCCTCGCCTCGCTCGGCGTGATCCCGCGGATGACGGGCCAGAAGTCGCTTGCCGAGGAACTCGACGATCAGACCTCCAACATCTCGGAGGCCTATTTCTCGCTCAGGACGTCGCTGCAATTCACCACCGACAATGGCGCGCCGAAATCGCTGCTGATCACCAGTTGCAGGGCGGCGGAAGGCAAGTCGAGCACCGCGCTCGCCATGGCGCAGAATTTTGCGCGGCTTGGCCAGCGTGTGTTGCTGATCGACGCCGATCTCCGCAAGCCGACCTTCAAGGTCAAGGCGGAGGATCGCGGCCTTTCCAAGTTGCTGACCAACCACGAACCGCTCAGCAGCCAGACCTTCAAGACATATTTCGAGAATCTGTGGCTGATCCCGTGCGGGCCGCTGCCGCCCAATCCGGCGGAGCTTCTGGCGACCGGCCGGTTCACCGCGCTCATCACCGAGGCCCTTTCCCGCTTCGACATGGTCATCGTCGATGGGCCACCCGTGCTCGGCCTGGCCGATGCGCCTTTGCTTGGCGCGGTGTGCCAGGGCACGCTGATGGTGGTCGAAAGCAGCCGCACGCGCACAAAGGTTGCGGTGGATTCGATCAATCGCCTCCAGTCCTCCGGTAGCCAGATCCTCGGTGCCGTGCTGACAAAGTTCAAGCGCCAGTCGCATGGCTATGGTTATGGCTATGGGTATAGCTATGAGCCGTACAAATATGGCGGCAGCGTCGACAAGCGTGAGCTGGAGATCAGGCTGATCGAGCAGCAGGGCGACGAATAAGGGCATTCGGGCTGGTTGTGGGAAGAGTGACGACGTCGGTGACGCGACTGATCCTGATGGCGGTTCTCGCCTTGGGCTGTGGTTGGCTGGTGGTGCGGACTGCGGCGATCAACGGCTCGAATACGGGCACCGCAGCGCTTGTCGAGCCGCTGGCACCGGGCAATCCGCAGATCGATCTCGCGATCGCGTCGTCCGAATTCGTGGCGGACGCCAGCGGCCAGCCCGTGTCGTCGCCGGCGATCGTCCGACGCGGCCACGCCGCTCTGCGGAAGAGCCCGCTTGCCGCCGAACCCTTCCTGTTCGACGGCGCCGCGGCGATGGCGGCGGGGCGGGGCGCAGAGGGCAACCGGTTGCTTGCCGAAGCGCTGCGACGGGATCCCCGATCGCAGTTGACGCGCATGCTGCTCTATCAGAACCTGCTCCAGACGGGCGACTATGAGCGAGGTTTTCGCGCGTTGATGGATCTTGCCCGACTGGCGCCGGCGTTGGTGACTCCGCTCGCTCCAGAGCTTGCAAAACTCGCAACGGCACCCGAAATTCGGGCGCCGCTTCATCGGACGCTGCGATTGAATCCCGCGCTGCACGATGCGATGCTTCTCGAACTGGTCAAGGCCGGTGCCGACCCGTCGACCATTCTCGCGCTTGCCGACCCCCTCCGTCGCAGTGGACCAAAGGGACGGGCACCATCGTGGCAGGGTGCCTTCCTCAATACGCTGGTGGTCAAGGGGCGGGTTGCGGAGGCGCATATGGTCTGGCGGCGATTCGCAGGAGTCACGACGGAAAACGGGATTTTCGATTCCCGCTTCGAGCTTCGCCCGGCACCTCTGCCGTTTAGCTGGAAATTCGCCGATGGCGGACCCGGGGTGGCCGAGCCGACCAGGGGGCAGGGGCTTGTGGTCGAATATTTCGGACGCGATGCTGCCGAGCTGGCGCGCCAATTGCTCGTTCTCCAGCCGGGGCGATATAGTCTGTCGGTAAGCTTTTCGAGCGAGGAAAGCGATCCGACGACCGGTCTGGAGTGGCGGCTGAGCTGCGCATCCAATCGCGCGATCCTCGGGCTGTTGCCGCTGCCGGGAACCAGCGGACGCAAGACGGTCGCCCGGGTCGGTTTCGACGTACCGGAAAATTGTGCGGGCCAGTGGCTGGCACTTGGCGGTACGCCGCGAGATGTCGGCGGCTCCAGTCATGTCGTGATTGACGCTCTCGATCTCAAAAGAGAGGCGGGACGGTGATGCGCATAGTCCGCCTGTCGATCCTGCCGCTCTATCTGGCACTGTGTCTTATATTGGGGGGCAGTGTCCGCGGAATCTGGGCCAATGCATTGCTCCAACTCCTGGCTCTGCCGATCATCTGTGTCGCGTTGTCGGTGCGGAGCGAAGGGGCCACGCCACTCACCGTCCGTCAGCTGTTCTCGATCTGCGGAGCAGGTCTGGGCATGGTTGCGATCCAGCTGATTCCATTGCCACCCGAGATATGGACCAACATTCCGGGACGAGGCCATATCGTCGAAGGGTTCCGGATGCTGGGCCAAGCCCTGCCCTGGCTGCCCATCTCGCTGTCTCCGCATGCCACGCTGAGCTCGGTCCTTTGGCTGCTTCCCGCCATTGCCGTCCTGCTTGCTGTCGTGCGGTTGCGATCGGTGCGTGCAAGCTGGATGGCGGCTACGATTCTGGCCGTCACCGTCGTGGCGATAGGTGTGGGCGCGTTGCAAAAGTCGAGCGGTTATCCGCGCACTTCACCATGGTATTTTTACGAGATTACGAATTTTGGCTCCGCGACCGGATTTTTCGCGAACGTCAATCATATGGCCAGTCTTCTGCTTGTGGCGATGCCTTTCCTGGCCGCATTGCTGGCGTCGGTCCGGGGACGATCCGGATCCAGCCGACGGGCGCAGGGATTGACCGCGCTGCTGGTCGGCGCGGGCGTGCTGGTGGCGATCGGTATATTCACCAATGGCTCACTCGCGGGATTGGGATTGGGGGTGCCGGTGTTGGCTGCCAGCCTGTTCATCGGGCTCAGGCTCAAGCCGCGCCTCTGGCACGCCGGTGTATTTATGGTTTTGACGATCACCGCGACGGCACTGGTGTTCAACAGCCCATTCAACAACCTGACCGGAGCAGAGGCGGCGCAAGTCGATTCCCGCTACGGTTCCTTCAGAATCGGCCTCATCGCCGCTGGAGAGCATCTGCCGACGGGCTCCGGGCTCGGCTCGTTTGTCGAGATATATCGAACCTATGAGGATCCTGCGCAGGTGACGCAGACCTATATGAACCATGTTCACAACGATTATATCGAACTCGCGCTTGAACTGGGGGTGCCTGGCGTGGCGCTGATCCTGCTGTTTCTCCTTTGGTGGACTGCCCGGGCGGCGGCGATCTGGAAGTCTGCCGAGCCGCTTCACTTCGCGCGCGCGGCGACGATTGCGTCAGGCGCGCTCCTCGCGCACAGCATTGTCGATTATCCGTTGCGCACCGCTGCGATTGCAGCAGTCTTCGCAATGTGCCTCGGCCTCATGGCTGCAGGTGCCACACCCGAAAGGCGCAGTGGTCGCGCTGCCCGACATCTTTCGGCGGGTTGAATTCCGGTGTGAGGGGGTAGCAGCCGGCCAATCATCTACGCGTGGGGTTGCGGCATGCCGTAAGGGCTGGAGTGATTTCGAGGCAAGTGGAATCGCCTGCCGGTTCGGAGCCGCAGATCGAAGATAAAACACAGCAAATAAAGGAAATTCCGAGTCGATCCGGTTCAATTCGAACCGAACCGACCGTAGATCGTCGCTATGCGGCAACCGCTGCGTCGATCGCGTCGAGATAGCGTTTCACGACGATGGCCTCATCGAAGTCCCGCTCGGCCTTGTGCCGGGCCGCCATACCCATGTCCGCCAGTGCCGTTGGTGTCATTTGGCGCAGATCCATCATCGCCGCATGGAGCGCGGCGACATCGCGTGGTGTGCAAAGACGGCCGGTGACGCCGTCCTCGACCACGTCGCGGCAGCCGGGAATGTCGGTCGTCAGCAACGGCTTTCCCATTGCGGCGCCTTCGAGCAGGATGCGCGGCGTGCCCTCGGGGTAATAGGTCGGCAGCACCAGGCAGTCTGCCGCGGCGATATGCGGGCGGACATCGTCGGAGGGTCCGAGATAGTCGAGCACGCCTTCGGCCTGCCATTCGTCCAGCGCGGTGCGTGGTACGCCGTCGGCGCCGAATTCGTCGATCATGCCGACGATCTGGAACCGCGTGTCGGGGTGCGAGCGCAGAATCTGGCGTGCGGCCTCGACATATTGCGCGATTCCCTTTGCCCAGAGCAGCCGCGCCACGAGAAGGAAGGTGAACGGCGACGAGGGGGCTTCATCGTTGCGCCGGACGGGCTTGAACCGATCGAGATCGACGCCCGAGCCGGGCAGCAGCCGGATGACCTCGTCGGCCACCAGTCCGTGCGCGGTGAACAATGCCAGATCGTCGCGGTTCTGGAAGAATACGGTGCGCGAGCGGCTCAACGCCACGCGATAGAGCTCCACGACGATGCGGTTGACCCAGCCACCGTCGAAGGTCTTGCCAAGGCCGGTGATGTTGTTGACTACCGGAATGCCCAGGCTGTGGGCCGCCATCGAGCCATAGAGATTCGGCTTGATCGTGAAGCCCAGATAGATGTCGGGCTTTTCACGCCTGAACAGCGCGCGATATCTGAGTGTCAGACCGATATCGTGCATGGGCGATCGGCTGCGCCCGGCCATCTCGAGTGCGACGAAACGGGCACCGAGATCGGCGATCCGCGACGAATGCGCATCGGTCGGCGCGACCGCGATGACCTCATGCCCACGCGCGACCAGGGCGCGGATCAGACCGGCCCGGAAATTCACCACGTTCCAGCTCGTGTTGATCGAGATTGCGATTTTCAACGGGGCACTCCGAATCTTCGTTTGGCGCAGACTGTGATCGGGCAGAATCCCAGCATGATTCCAACCATCTCTAGCCATACTGTCAGTTGCGAACAGCTGGTTCCGCCCCGTTCGCGCGGCGCCCCGTCGCAATAGGCGTGTCGAATTAAGGATATGCGTAACGATCGACGTTATGAGCCCTTGCCAAGCACTCGGGGGGCTGCGACGCCCACCACGTTACGCACTGGGAACGGGACCGCATGATCGCTTATTGGTTGCTCTTCTCGCTATGTGCGATCTTCGCGCTCGAGGGCGGCGGCAAGAGGCAAGGCCGTAGCGCGGTTCCGAACCAGGCCTTGGCACTGGGCGGTGTGTTCATTGCGCTCATCATCGGCATGCGTTTCGAAATCGGTGCCGACTGGTTTAGCTATCTGGCGCACTATAAACGCGTCGGTTTTCTGTCGTTGGCACAGATATTGGGACAGGGTGATCCCGGCTATTACCTCATCAACTGGATTTCCAACAAGCTCGGGCTTGGCATGCGCGGGGTCAATCTTGCCTGCGGCGCAATCTTCGCCTGGGGGCTCATCGCCTTTGTGCGGACTCTGCCGCGGCCCTGGCTGGGCATGGTGGTTGCCGTGCCCTATCTCGTCGTCGTCGTGGCGATGGGCTATTCTCGTCAGGGCGTCGCGATCGGATTGGTGATGCTGGCGCTGGCGATGTTCACACGGGGGTCGCTCGTGAAATTCGCGCTCTGGACGATCGTTGCCGTCACCTTCCACAAGACTGCGGTATTCGTACTTCCGCTCGCTGCGCTTGCAAGCACGCGCAGCCGCGTTCCGACCGCGCTCGCGTTGGGCGTGATGGCGGCGATGCTCTATTATCTCTTTGTTGACAGTGCCGTCGATCGACTGGTCTATGGTTACATCGAAACCGAGTATAATTCAGAAGGCGCAGGGATTCGCGTCGCGATGAATGCGATTCCGGCAATCATCTTCCTGCTCAATCAGCACCGCTTTGATCTGGGCGAGGTCGAACGCAAGCTCTGGCGTAACATGTCACTCGCGGCGCTTGCCTGCATTCCGGCATTGATGCTGTTGAGCGGGTCGACTCTGGTCGACCGACTGGCGCTGTATCTGATCCCGTTGCAGGTCTTCGTGCTGGCGTCGCTGCCCAGGGCGCTGGGCAAGGCGGGGCGAGAGAACGGGCAGGTCGTGCTTGCCGTCATACTCTACTCCGGCGTGATCCTGTTCACCTGGCTCAACTTTGCCGGGCACACGTCGAACTGGGTGCCTTACAAGCTCTATCTGGGGCGCGATTGACGCTTGCAAATGACGGCTCAGCATATCGCATCGGCGGCACGAGCGATCTCATTCGCGTCATGGGCTCCCTGGGTTGTCTTCCTGCGTCGGCTATCGGCCTTCTGTCTGCATCCTGGATGCTCGAACCATGTTGAACTGGAGGGCTTCCGATGACGACCGTCGAGCAGAATCGGCCTGTCGATGACGGCTTGCGGCCTGAGCGTGCCCGGATTCCCACTGCGAATATCGATTTTCTGCGGGGAATCGCTGCGCTCTATGTCGTGATCAATCATAGCCGCGGCAATTTCTTTGTCGGCGGAGAGGCCATTCTCGCAAAGGGCGATTCGACACTACTGGACAAGCTGGCCGTTGCCGCTCTGCAACTGACGACGCTCGGCACGGAATTCGTCGTATTGTTCTTCGTGTTGAGCGGATTTGCGATGGCGCACAGCGTCGGTACGACGCGAAGCCGGTCCCGCTTCTATCTGAAGCGCGTGATTCGCGTGTGGCCCACTTATCTCGCCGCGCTCGCCTTTGCCGTGCTGGTATGCCTGGTCGTCACCGCCCTCGGGACCCAATCCAGGCTCGGACGGGGATGCGCGGCTGATTTGTGCGACATCGACCGGGTTGCACAGATTGCGGTCTATATCGACGTGCATACGCCATTGACGCAACAATTCTGGTCGTTGCCTTATGAAGTCATCTTTTATGCGATGGCTCCATTCATTCTCTGCACCAAGGATCGTATCCTGATTACCTTCGGCGTAGCGTCGATTGGAATGCTGATTTCATTTTTCATGTTTGGCATAAAGTTCAATCCATCAAACTTCGCATTCAATTTTTTGACGCAAGAATTGTTTATGTTCGCATTGGGTGCTTTTGCTTACACGTCACTAGATAGAATACCAAAGATTGAAGGGTGGAAGTTTTACTTTATTATTGTGGCGGTATTTTTGTCTACAATAGCTGTAAAGAAAATATATGGCGGGACGAACCTGGTTGGAAATTTGATGTTCTCTATTTCTACGGTTATCCTGATCAGGAATTTGCCAGACAAGTTTGGATTTTCAAGATTCAATTTCGGATATTTCAGTTACTCTATTTACGTTTATCATGTCGCCATACTTGGCATGTTGTTGGCCATTCTTCAGGTTGTTGGTTTCGGCGACGCCGTCGTATCAAGCTATTGGGGGTGGATTTTTGCGCTGCCGCCAACAGTCGGGATATGCTGGATTCTGTGGTGGTTCAGTGAACGACCCTGCATCGCCGCACTCGATCGCATCCGTCGTTCGCAGGCGAGCAGGGCATGACGCCCGAGGCGCCGTGCATCACGCACATGGTCTCGGCCGATGCCTTTGGTGGGGGCGAAACCGCTGCGCGATCGGGGGCGGAAAGCGATGGGCTCATGCGCAACCATACGCATCTGGCCCATTCTCACCGGGCGTGCGTCGGACTGGATGGCCGGAAAGCGCCGCCCAAGGCGCTGGGGAGGCCGCAAATGGGGTTCGGCACATCGTATCGGCAGCACGCATGAACTCATTTTCATCTAGAACTTGCAGGGTCGTTATCGCTCTTCGGCTAGCGGCTGCCTGCGCGCATCTTGGATGCTCGAGCCATGTGCAACTGGAAGGTTTCGGATGACAACAGCCAAGCATAACTGTCGGGCCATTGGCAGCAGCGGCGCTATCCCGCCAAACGGTTGGGGATGGTCAGCCGGGCTGCGACCGACGATGGGAATATACCGGCTTCCGCGGTGGTTCGATGGACGGACCTGTATCATCGCGCTCGACCGGATTCACCGCGCGAAGGTTGGCCAGGCATGACATCCAAGGCACCGCGCATTGCGCATATCATCCCGGCCGATGCCCTTGGCGGGGTCGAAACCGCTGCACGATCGATGGCGGAAAGCGATACGCTGGCCTGCGAGTTTCGCTTGCACTTCGTCACCGGGAATACCTTCGCATCGAGGACCGATCGGATTGCGATGTCGAATGGTTCGGGCGTCGGGGCATTCTGGCGCGCATGGAAGCGATTGAGGGCTGAGCGGCCTGACGTCGTCATCTTCTCGCTATGGCGCAGCGTCCCCCTCGCTCTGCTGATCAAGCTGTTTCGGCCAGCGACCCGAACCGCCTTTTTCGTTCACAGCGCCAAAACCAGGCATTTCCCGGATGCGCTGATGTCCTGGATCGGTGCACGATTTTCAGATGAAGTATGGTGCGATTCGCCGGCTACGCTTGCCGAACGCAGTGACATCCCGCGCAGCGCACGTACGCGGATCATATCGTTCGTCACGAACCGTCCCGAAATGCTTGTCGGGCAGGCGCCTGCGGCAAGATTTGTCAGTTGGGGGCGGCTGAACCCGATCAAGGGCATCGACGATGCCATCCGGTTGATCGCGCGGTTGGTCTCGCTTGGCGTCGATGCGCGATTTGAGGCCTGGGGCCCCGATCATGGCGACAAGGCGCGGTTGGAGGCGCTTGTCGTCGAACTGGGCGTTGCCGACCGTGTCGTTTTTCCGGGTCCGGTTGCGCGCGACCGCATTGCCGGTGTCGCCGCGGGACACTCCTTCTTCCTGCAGCTCAGCCGGCATGAAGGCATGGCGATGTCGGTGGTCGAGGCGATGCAACTCGGTCTGGTCCCGGTCGTCACACCAGTCGGGGAGATGGCCCATTATGTGCAGCCGGGGCGAACCGGGGTGCTGGTCGACCCTCGAAATCTCGACGCGGCAGCTGCGGCGATTGTCGATCTGCTTTCCGATCCCGACGCTTTCGCCAAGATCTCGCGGGCGGCTCATGACCATTGGGAATCGGCTCCGCTTTATGCCGACGATGTCTGCGCAGCTGCATCGGCTTTGCATCGGCATGAAGCCAAATGATCGGGGCTCTACCGCTTCGGCGTAGCGAATAATTGCGCGTATTTCGGCGAAATCGAACAATGTGGGCGACATCATGAACCGCCGGGAATATTTCGCGCACTTTATGACCCTGCTGACCGGGACGGCATCGGCTCAGCTCGTCAATCTGCTCAGCTATGCGCTGCTTGCCCGGCTATACAGCCCGGTGGAGTTCGGATCCTTTGCGGTATTCCTCGCGGTTGTCGCCATTCCGGTCGCGATTGCATGCGGTCGCTTCGATTTGGCCATACCCGTTGCCAAGCCATATCAGGCTCAGTCGGTTTTTTGGCTGTGTATCTGCTTGTCCGTCGTTTCGGGACTCGTTTCGTCCGCGGTGCTTCTCATCTATTTTCTGATCGCGGGTGGATTGTCCCTTCTGGCGGTGCCGCTGATCGGATTGACCGTGACTCTGGGCGGCATATGCGCTTCGTCGACGATGTTGCTGTTGCGCAATGACGGTTACCGGCTGACTTCGATGGCGGTCGTCGCGCGCACCCTGGTCGGAAATGGCGTGCAGATCGGGTTCGGGTTCGTTGCGGCCAGCGGCTATGCGCTCATGCTGGGTTACAGCATCGGGCTGGCCATCCAGGCGGCCATGCTCTTTTGGGGGCTGCGCCGCGCCGTTCACTGGGCACGTCCGCGTCGGCGCGGGATTCTTGTCGCGTTTCGACGATTCCGGCGCCAGGTGACGGTCGACATTCCCAGCGCGATCATTGGCGCGACCTCGCTCAACTTGCTGACCTGGTTTCTGTTCGCGCTGTACGGTCCGGCGGTGGTCGGTTTCTACGCAATGGCAAACCGTTTGATCGTGACGCCCCTTGGTGTCTTTAACGATACGCTGAGTCAGGTCTTCTTCCAGAAGGCATCGCGCGCGGATCGGGAACGGGGGTCGTTCTGGCCGGAGCTGAAATTCAATCTGCTGAGTTCGACCGCGATCGCCGTTGCGTTGATCGCTGGCATATTGCTGTTCGCGCGGCCGTTCCTAAGCCTCTATCTTGGCGAGCAATGGTTACCGAGCGCCGATCTGCTCATCCTGATCGCGCCGATGTTGGCCGCCCGGAGCATCAGCGTGTCGATCGCCACGGCGGTCTTCGTCCTCCGCCGACCCCAGTGGCTGTTGTCGCTGAATATCGGGACGTCGCTGGGATATGTCGGCGTGTTCCTCAGTGCACTGGCGATCACCGCCAGCGAGGCGGATTATCTTTCGCGGACATCGACGATCATCGTGATGATATATGCGATCTTCATCGTCTCGCTGATCGTCGCGACGCGCAGGCGCGCGGCCGGTCATCGCTCTGTTTGAGCATCTCGCCCGTCCTGCCATCGGGCCAGACGCCGGGCAGAACCGGGGCCGATCAGGCGAAACGCGATTTGATGAATCGGGCTGGCACGCCGCCGACAATGGTGTCGGGCTCGGTGATATCCTTGGTGACGACCGCGCCGGCCGCGACGATAGTGCCGTCGGCGATCGATACGCCCGCCAAAATGGTGACGCGCGCGCCGATCCAGATGTTGGAACCGATGCGAACCGGCAATTTCTGTATCGGCTGCGCTTTGATCGGAATCTCGGGATCGTCATAAGAATGTTCGGTGGTGATGATCGAGGTGCTGTGGGCGATCGAGACATCGTCGCCGATCGTCAGTCCGCCCTCGCACAGCAACACGCAATTGTGATTGATCGATATCCGGTCACCAAGCCGCAGGTTGCGAGGCGTGGTGACGTAGACATTCGGACGGATGTTGAGCTGGCGGATCTTCCGACCGGCGAGGGTGCTGAATATCCAGCGTCTCAGTGGCAACGCGACTCTCAGATGCGATCCCATGGTGAGATAATAAAGGAAAAAGACGGCCTTGCGGAAAAGGGACATGAGGGTGCCAATCGAATATCTGCTCTCGATGCGGGTAGCGAAGGCGCATCTGTCATACAACCACGGCAAAAGCGCTCTTGTTGTCGTTCGAGGCGGAGGGTAAGCCCGTTTCGTCACATTGTGAGCCGAGCAGAGGACAAGCGTAATGGGTCTTAGCAGGCAGGTGATTACAGCATTGGATCGTCCGGGCGCCCGTTGGTTGCTGAGCGGCGGTCTGCCGTTCGTCGGACGATTTACGGCCGGTGGCGTCAGCGGGCTGCGCTACGATAACGGATGGATCCACCAGTTCGGCAATCGCACTGTCGTCGAGCCGAGGCCACGCGTCCGCGGACGGGAACTGAGCGATGCGGCAAATCGGGATTATACCGGTTATCTGTATACGCCAAAGGCCGGCGATACGGTTCTCGACATCGGCTCCCATCTTGGCTGGGAAACATTTTATTTCTCGGAGAAGGTCGGCCCCTCCGGGCGCGTCATATCGGTCGAGGCACAGCCGACGATCTTTGCGCTTCTCGAGCGCTCGGTCCGGCTGAACGGGCTGAGCAATGTTACGCCGCTCAACCTGGCTGCGTCGGACAAGCGTGAGATCGTTTCGATCGAGGTCGATATCGATGCCCATCTCGGCAACGCACTGACCGCATCGGGCGATGCATCGGTGCAGGTCCAGGCGGATACGCTCGATGCCATTTGTGCGGAGCATGATGTGCGCGCGATCGATCTTCTGAAAATGAACATCGAAGGCGCGGAGCGCCCGGCGTTGCGCGGCGCAACCGATATCATCGATCGGGTGAAGGTGCTTTGCGTATCGTGTCATGATTTCAAATTTGCGCGAACGGGTGTCGAGTTCTTCCGCACAAAGGCGGTCGTACGCGAATTCCTGACCGACCATGGCTTTGTGATCGTCGATCGGATCAGTGACAAGCCGTGGATCGCAGACCAGATTAACGCATATAATCCGACATTGATCGATCGCCCTGCGCTTAATCATTGAAGGCGTTACGGATGATCGAGGATTGGGCGCAGTTCAAAGCCTATTGTGAAGCAGATCGATATAGTCGCGGCCATAAAAGTTATTTAACCAATTTTTTTCTGGATCCGCGCGTACGATTTCTCGTTTTGATGAGATTCTGCGAATATATAAGCAACAGGAAATGGCCGGCCGTCATTCGCTTGCCGTTTATCTTCTGGTATCGTCGACTATCGATTCGTATGGGTTACAGCATTCCGCTGAATGTCTTCGGTGCGGGGGTTGCCTTGCCGCATTATGGGAACATCATCATCGATCCCAGAGTGAGAATCGGCCGTAATTGTCGAATGCATGTTGGCGTCAATCTGGGCGGATCGATGGTCGATTTACCCGATGAGAACCGGAAATATCATGCATCGCCTCAACTGGGCGACAATGTCTATGTCGGCCCCGGCGCCAAGCTTTACGGTGCGACGGTGATCGGCAATGATTGCGTCATCGGTGCCAATGCAGTCGTGACCAAGTCTTTCCTTGAAAACGGGATCACGATAGCTGGCGTGCCGGCGCGCATCATCAGTCGGCAAGGGTCGGAGGAGCGGTTGGTTCGCGGTACCGATATGGTGGCTTATTTTGGCAGTGTAGCACCGGCTGTTCCGGTGGATTCGAAAGCGTGGGGAGACTGAATGGCCGCTCTGGAGCCGACCCGATCGCGATGGACGTTCGGATGCGGTGGAGCTGCTGGGGAGGGGAGCGATCGAGACCAAAACTCGATCGCTGATCTGAACAAAGTCCCGTGTCCTTGAAGGCTGGACGGGGCCAATCACCTGGAGTTTTGACCACGATGAAATCTGACTCATCGACGCTGCGTGTCGATCTGCTGATCCTGAGCAATCTCGGCCGGTCCGAAGGCGGTCGCGAGACATGGTGCTACACCGTTCTGCCGCGCTGGCTGAAGCGCAATCCCAATGTGCATCTGCGGCTGCATATGCTGGCATCGGAGGGAAAGGACGATAGTCGCCCTGTCATTGCCAAGGCTTTCGCGGAAAGCAGCGACCGCTTCGAACTCGTCCGCCATCAGGCGGGGCGCACGCATCGGCCGCTTTTTTACTCGATGTTGCCGCGTGTAAGAGCATTCTACGCGCGCCCGGACGTGAAGGTGCCCGACGTCAGCATCGCGATGGGGGTGATGGAGATGCTGATGCAACTCGCAGCTCCCAAGCTGAAACGCGCACCGCGCATCGTCTGGCTGCGCTCGATCTTCTGGGACGAGAAGAGCAAGAAGCTTCCCGGATTCCTGCATCCGCCCGTGCGCCGTTTCACTGCGCGGCTGCTGGGCGGCAGCGATCTGCTGCTCGCCAATGGCGACGATATTGCCGAACATTATGCGCGCTACGACCTTCCCGTGCAGGTCATCAAGAACGGGGTTGAGCTGGAGCGCTGGAAAATGCCGCCGCCGAGTTTTGAGGGGCCGATCCGGGTGGCTTATATCGGCCGGCTGTCGGACGCCAAAGGGAGTCTCGAATTCCTGTCGATGGCAGAGCGCATCGCCGAAAGCCCCTATCGATCGCATTTCGAGTTTCACGTCTGGGGATTCGGCAATCACGAGCCCCAGGTGGTCGAGATGGCGAAGCGTGGTATCGTGAAATTCTACGGCCGCATCGAGAATACCGACATTCCCGCGAAGCTCGCGAACATCGACGTTTGCGTGGCCTTTACGCGTTCTTCCGCGGAGTCGGGCGGTGGCGGCACATCCAATGCGCTGATGGAGCAGCTTGCTGCGGGGAGGCTGATGCTCGCCTGGGGCAATCGCTATTATCGGCAATATCTCAATGAGGAGAACGCTTTGCTGGTGCCCCAGGACGATGCTGAAGCGGCCGCGCAGGCGTTGATCGCGATCCATCATGATCGCGCGCGGGCGCGTGCGCTGGCCGCAGAAGGCAATCGGACGATCCAGCCTTATTCGGTTGAGAACCAGCTTCCGCTGTTCGAGCGCGCCGTACGATCGATCGCTTAGGCGGTATCAGCGGCCGCATCCGGAGCCGATCCCGTTCGGACCGGATCGGCTCCTGCCCTTCCCTCTGCCCGGTGGTGGCGAAAGATAGGGGGCAGATCCGGAGCGCCGAGCGCTTTGGCCCTATCGATCGCGATTTCGAATTGCTTGCACGACCTATGCATCCGCAGCGGCGTCAGCGCGCACCGAAGCCGCTCCAGACCGTCCGCACGGTGCCCGCGACGATCAGGCAGTCCAACCAGAACGAGAAATTCTTGATATAATAGAAATCGTAATGGAGTTTCGACAGGACTTCGTCGACTTCTGCGACATGCCCCTGGCGCACCTGTGCCCAACCGCTGATGCCGGGGCGGACGATGTGGCGATAGCGGTAGAAGGGCAGTTCATTCTCGTACCATTGCGATAACGCCATGGCTTCCGGCCGGGGGCCGATCCAGCTCATTTCGCCGCGCAGGATGTTCACGACCTGCGGCAGTTCGTCGACACGATACTGGCGGAGAAAGCGTCCGATCCGGGTGACCCGGCTGTCGCCGTCGCGCGTCATCGCGGCCAGCCGGCGATCGCCGGTCTCGGCGTCGCGATGCGCCATGGTGCGGAATTTCCACATCACGAACGGATGACCGCGATAGCCCATGCGTTGCTGACGGAAGATCACCGGGCCCGGCGAATCCATCCGGACCAGCAGCGCGACGATCGCCAGCACGGGGATCAGCAGCGGCAGCAGCGCGATCGTGATGAGCACGTCGGCCATGCGCTTGACCTTGGCATACAGCAGCCCCGGAATCAGCGAGCCGAGATTATTCTCCGACAAATGGCTGATATCGACACGGCCGGTCAGCGATTCCTCGATCTGCTTCACATGCATGACGAGCATGCCCTTGATCGCATGGTCGGCGATATAGCGTTCCCATTCGTCGCTCAGGTCGGCGTGGAGATCGACGACGATCCCGTTGAGCGCCTGGACCGGCATGTTGTCGCGCTCGTGCAGGATCGTCCATTCGACCCGGTCGATGGTCAGGAGCCGCTCATAGTTGCCCTGAGGAACCACGCCGAGAACGAGCCGCGCCTCGCGCTGGACCTTGAAGTAGATGATGTAGAACCACATCAGCGACAGAAGGAAGCTCGCGATGAAGTGAAGGCGGCTATAATCGATCCGCAGAAAAAAGAAGGCGGCAAGCGCCAGCCCGTAGGTCGCGGCGAAGGAAGGCAGGATATAATAGGATGATCGTACGCCGGGATAGCGCGCCAGGCGGCCGAGAATGTAGAAGCCCGACAGGAAGGCTACCAGCGTTGCGATCATCGACGCCTGGAGGCCGTAGCGCTCTAGCTCGTATTCGGCCAACTCGATCCGGACCAGCCAGGGCAGGATGATAGCGACGATCACCCCCGCACCGATCTGAAACCGGTTCCGAGTCCATACCGAGTGTCTTATCCCCGTCGGGTTGCCTGGACGCAGAAACATCGCGGCTCCCTTAGCGCGGATTCGTTACGAATTGTTATCGGCCAACGAACGAAATCGGCGAACGGTGCCATGGGAGCGTCGAATTCTTTGCACTGCAGCATCTGGCCCGGCATTGCCGGTGTGCCGGGCCTGCCGGCAGGTCGACGCCTCTTGCGAGGGTGATGCGGGCGGCATGTCCGTGCGCGTGCGCAGACACATAGCCGCTCCGTTCGATGCATTACGCCGACTTGGCCCGTCGATACTCGAATGTTCGATAGCGGTTGATTGCGGTTTCTCAGAAGTCCGATCCGATGGTATCGGTCGGCTTTTGGTGCGCCGCAACATCGAGCGCCGCGCGCCCGGAAATCCCATGGAGCATTTTCGGTAAAGCGATAAAATTCGCCGAACAGAGCCTTGTGAGCGTTCAGCCTATCCTGCTAGGCGGTCGACACCCACAACAGTCCCGGATTGCCGCGTAAATGGTCATTCTAGTCACCGGCGTTGCCGGCTTCATCGGTTCACATCTCGCGCGCAGGCTGATGGCGCGGGGAGACAAGGTCGTCGGCATCGACAATCTGAACGATTATTACAGCGTCGAACTGAAGCGGGATCGCCTTGCTGCACTGGGCCGCGACTTTGGCGACGCATTCACGTTCGTCGAGGCTGATTTCGCCGACTATCAAGGCCTGTTGACTCATCTTGGTGCCCAGGAGTTCGAGCGGATCGTGCATCTGGGGGCTCAGGCCGGCGTGCGCTATTCGATCGAGAATCCGCACGCTTATGTCCAGGCGAACCTGGTCGGCCATCTCAACATGCTGGAGCTCGCGCGCCATCGCGGTGTCGGCCATCTCGTCTATGCATCCTCTTCATCGGTCTATGGTGGTAACGACACGCTTCCCTTCCGGGTCGAGGATCGCGTCGATCATCCCCTTTCGCTTTATGCCGCCACGAAGAAGGCGGACGAGTTGATGAGCGAGACCTACGCGCATCTCTATCGCCTGCCGCTCACCGGCCTTCGTTTCTTCACCGTCTATGGTCCGTGGGGCCGGCCGGACATGGCGATGTGGCTGTTCACTAAGGCGATTCTGGCGGGCACGCCGATCGACGTGTTCGGCGAAGGGAATATGCGGCGCGATTTCACCTATATCGACGATATCATCAACGGCGTGGTTGCCGTGCTCGACAATCCGCCGCCCGACGATGGTCTCGAAAAGGCGGGGGGGAGCCGCGGGCCGCATCGCGTCTATAATATCGGCAATCATCGCAGCGAAGAGCTGAGCCGCATGATCACCCTGATCGAGGATGCGTGCGGCCGAAAGGCGGAGAAGCGGATGCTTCCCATGCAACCTGGCGATGTCAGGGATACCTATGCCGACATCACCGCCATCCAGCGCGATCTGGGTTTTCAGCCGGCCACGCCGATCGATATCGGCGTTCCCGCCTTCGTTCACTGGTATCGCGACTATCACGGAATCTGACCAAAGGAGCGATCGGCGATTGCCGATCGCTCGCTTTTCTACAGCCGGTCGTTGCAGTGCAGGTTCAGGCGCGGCCGTTGCGCGTCGACTTCAAGCGATCGGGCTCTATAACGACCATTGCGTGATATCCGCCCTCAGCTTCCGGTCCGGGCGCAGGTTTTTCAGGTCGGCGAACGTACCGCTCGGGGCGACCAGGGCGGAAAGCGTCTCGTCGCAGAGATCGGCATACGCCGTGTGCGGTACCGCGACGATCACCAGATCATAGGTGCCATCCAGGGCCTGGGGTGAGATGGTGAAATCGAACTCCCGCCGCACTTCGTCGGGATCGGCCAGCGGATCGTGGACGGTTATCCCGTGTCCGAGCGATTGCAGCCGATCGATGATGTCGACCACGCGGCTGTTCCGGAGATCCGGGACATTCTCCTTGAAGGTGAGGCCCATCACCAGCACGGATCCGGGACCGCCACGGCGCCGATGGAGCTGGTCCGCCACCCATGCGCCCATCGTATCATTGGTCGATCGGCCGGCGAGAATGATCCGCGGCTCGTGGCCGAGCTGCTGGGCGCGGAAGCTGAGATAATAAGGGTCCACGCCGATGCAGTGACCGCCGACCAGGCCGGGCTGGAAGGGCAGGAAGTTCCATTTCGTGCCGGCCGCCTGGAGCACGTCCCAGATTGATATGTCCATGCGCGCGAAGATCTGGGTGATCTCGTTCATGAAGGCGATGTTGATGTCGCGCTGCGCGTTCTCGATAACCTTGGCGGCCTCGGCGACCTTGATCGACCGTGCCTGGAAGACGCCGGCCTTGGTCACCTTGCCATAGATCGCCGCCAAGCGCGCGGTCACATCGTCATTCTCGCCCGCGACCACTTTGACGATTCGATCGACGGTATGTTCCCGGTCGCCGGGATTGATCCTCTCCGGCGAATAGCCGAGGAAGAAATCATGGCCGCGCCGCAGCCCTGAAATCTCCTCGATGATCGGCCCGCAGACATCCTCGGTGACGCTTGGATAGACGGTGCTTTCATAGACGATGATCGGTTTGCGCGCCGCGTCCAGCAACCGCGATACCGTGCGGGTCGCACTGACGACCGGGCCAAGATCGGGACGGTTGTCCTTGTCGACCGGAGTCGGGACGGTCACGATATAGACGTCCGCTGCCGCGCAGTCTTCGGGCCTGCTGGTCAGCGCCAGCCGGGTCCGTCGCAGCTCTGCGGAGTCGATCTCGCCGGTGCGGTCGTGGCCGGCTTCGAGCTCGGCGATGCGATGGGTGTCGATATCCAATCCGATGACGTCGTAATACCGCGCCAGTGCGACCGCCAACGGCAACCCGACATAGCCCAATCCGACGACGACAACCTTCTCCGAACTCATGATATACGCTACTCCATATGTGGGGATGGTGACGCCCGACCGTGTTCGGGCGTTCGGTTTGGACAGGCGGAAACTGGCGATCCGCTAGCGCGGGCGCTCGATCTTCAGACGATTGCGGCGATTGATTGAATTCAAGGTGCCGTATCCTCGATCATTGATTGGCATGGCCTCCTTTTCCGCAAAGCCATCCGTCACGAGCGCTCCTGCCTCGCGCCGGCTTCGGCTTTGCAGATCATGGGTCTGGGTCCTGGATGCGGCATTGCACAAATTTATGACCTTATCGTTGATGGTGCGCCATGCCGTGCCGATCGCCCGGTCATATGATCCGACGAAGCGAGTGTCCGGGCTGGAAGGGGCCAAGGCCATCGGTGCGTCGTGCGCGCACCGCCGAATCCGTCTCCGTCAAGCACAATAGCGTGCAATTCTGGTTACTAAATTGACTCGACTTTGCCGGTGGGGGCTGGAATGCTCATGGACGGATAAGGCCGCGGTTTTGCAGGCGTTCCGCTCTGTGGGGATGGGGCTAAATGTGGGGAGTGATGCTCTTCGCCTCGGCTGTGGTCGGGGCTCTCGGCTTCGTCGCCGTATCCGTTTGGCTGGTCAGGCTATTTCTGATTGCGCCGACCGGATATCAGAACGACGACGGTTTTCATCTTGGCGATGAGCCTTTCGAAATCGACCCGAATTCGAAAGACCGACTCGCGCGCGTGCGCCGGCCTTTTCTCGCTGTAGTAAAAGATGACGGGCCCGACGGACGGGCCGATCCGGCGCAGATCGACAGGGAAGGGACGGGGTCGGCGCGGACTATGCTGTCGCAAGATTTGCAACGCGACCTGGGAAGCCGGGCCGCAACGGCCGGGACGTTTCGTTTCAACGCCTGATACCATGGTGAAGCCACGCGGCGCTTGAGCGCTTCGAGGCGCGGATGCATTCGCATCCCGACGGCACCGTCCCGCATCGATTGAGCCATAACCGCGCCCAGTCGCAAAGCTTTCACATAGGCTTCATCGAAATCGCGAGAGTCCTGAACACCCCTGACGCATTCGGGGCCTAGCGGCGGCGTGCTTGCTGCGACGCGGCATCGGGCGATGAGCGTCCGAGCAGCGTCGCGGCGGGGTCGCAATCTGTCAGGGGTATCCATTCATGAAGACAATCGCCGCGTCGCGGGCAGCCATGCTGCTCGCCCTTTTGCTTGGCGTCAGCGCGCTGCCGTCGATCGCCTTTGCCGCCGGGAAAGGCGAGGGGGCACCCGCCGGCGCCGAGGGCGCGCCGGCCGATGCCGAGCCCGAACAGGATATCATCGTGCGCGGCGAGCATGTGGTGGCGACGCCGCTTGCCGACAGCGCGATCGAATTCGGCAACAATGTCCAGATCATCGATATGCAGCAGATCGCGATGACGGGTGCGACCAATTTCGCCGAGCTGGCGCAGTTCCTGATCAAGGGCGCCAATATCGGCTATTCGCCCGATGAGGGCGAATACACCATCCGGCTCGACGGCGGCGGCGATCGCGATACGCTGGTCGTGCTCGACGGCGTGCCGCTCTACGATCGCGGTCCCGCGCTCGAGGATATCTGGGGCAGCACGACGATCGATCCGCACATGATCGAGCGCGCCGAGGTGTTCCGCGGCGGAAACAGCCTGTTCTTCGGCAGCAACGGCGGCATCGGCGTGATCAGCCTGGTCACCAAGCGTCCCGACGGCACCAGCAAGTTCGAACTCGGCGCGCAATATGGTGCGTTCAACACGCGCGAAGTGTGGGGCAATGGCAGCTTCCCGATCGATGCCGAGGGGCGCCACAGCGTCATGATCTATGGCGGCACGATCCAGACCGACGGACCGCGCATCTTCGCGCCGGAAAGCTATGTCGACAATGTCGCAGCCGCCGGCGGCATCCAGAAATATCCGCTCAACCGCAGCAATATCGGCATCAAATATCTGTGGAAGCTCGACGACAAGACCGAGTTCCGCGTGAACGGCCAATATACCCAGATCGAGTTCCAGGATCCCTTCCCGGACAATGAGACCTATTCGCCCAACCGCGTCCGTTACCCGATCGTCGATTTCACGCTCGACCGGCGCTGGTCCGACGCGCTCTATACCGAGATCGCAGGCTATTGGAGCAATCCCAAGCTCAACAACACCGAGACCTTCGCCGAGATCTGCAAGATCCGCACGGGCTGCGCCGATCCGACGACGGGCAAGGCGATCCCATTTGGCAGCGCCACGGGCAAATCGATCCCCTATGCGAACAAGGGTTTCGGCAAGGATTCGAAGGTCGCCGGTTTCCGCGAACTCGGGCTCAATGTCCGCAACACGCTGACGATCCCCGACGCGCTCGAAGTCGTCGCCGGCGTCCAGGTGGTTTCGTACCGCAACGATTCCGATCCGGTCTTTCCGATCTCGAACGAATCCAACACGATCACCGGCGTCTATGCCGATTTCCGCCCGGTGATCCCGTTCAGCAAGAGCACCAAGCTCTCGTTCGCCGTGCGTACCGATTTCGCCGACAGTTTCGGGTCGCGCACGATCTGGAAATTCGGCTTCCGCCAGCCGATCGGCAATTTCTACATTCGCGGCAATGGCGGCACCTCGTACAGCCTGCCGCGCACCAACGAGCTGTTCTCCGACAGCCCGACATTGATCGGCAACCCCGATCTGAAGACCGAAACCACCGAAACCTATAATGGTGCAGTCGGCTTCACCAAGGCATTTGGCGGCGTCCAGATCAATGCGGAGATCGGTGCGTTCCGGACCGACATCGCCAATCGCATCCAGACCACGTCGGGCCTCACCCCCAACACCTATTTCAACAACGACCTGGTGACCCGGATCCGCGGCCTCACCGCCGATCTCGATATCAATGTCGGCAAGGGTTTCACCTTCAACATCAATTATACCAAGCAGCGTGCGCGGCTCGCCGGCACCAAGCTGCAGATCAACGAAACCCCCGAATATATGATCGGCACCACCGCGGCGTGGCACAGCCCCGACGATCGTTTCCACGTCACGCTCTATGGGCGCTACCAGGGGCCGGAATTTGCGACGGGCGGCCTGAACAACGCGCTTCGCCACAATTTTGGCAATTATTTCGTGGCGAACGCGTCGATCGGCTATTGGCTCGGCGACGAGCGGCAGCATCGTTTCCAGCTCCGCATCGTCAATCTGTTCGACGAGAAATATGCCGAGCGCTACGGCTACGGCAACCAGCGTTTCGGGTCGGCCTTCAACCGCGGCGAGATCGCGCTCAACAGCCCGCAATATTTCTACGGCTATGAGTTCGAGGGCAAGCCGCGCAGCGTCTACGTCTCCTACACGACCAAATTCTGACCGTTCGGCCGGACAGGCTGCGCGACCCTGGATTCGTGCAGCCTGTTCCGGATATCTGCTATCGCATCGCTGTCGGCGGTTCGCGCGCGCGATGCTCCATCTGGAGGATGTCGGATGACCCCGTCACGGCGTAATTTTCTGAAAGCTGCCGGCGTTGCCGGTTCCCTGGCCGCGATCCCCGCGAGCATCGGCCGCGCACTCGCCATTCCGGCGCGGCGCACCACGGGCACGATCAAGGACGTGCGCCATATCGTGATCCTGATGCAGGAGAATCGCTCCTTCGATCACTATTTCGGCACGATGAAGGGCGTGCGCGGTTTCGGCGATCGTCATCCCATTCCGCTGCCCAATGGCAAGCCGGTCTGGTCGCAGAATAATGGCGTGCGCGATCTGCCGCCCTTCCATCTCGATACCGAGCGGACCAACGCGCTGAAGGTGCCCGGCACCCCGCACAGCTTCGCCGATGCGCAGGCCGCGTGGGACCAGGGCAGGTTCGGCCGCTGGCCCAAATTCAAGACCGATTATTCGATGGGCTATTATCGCCGCGAGGACATTCCATTCCAGTTCGCGCTGGCCGAGGCGTTCACCATCTGCGACGCCTATCATTGCTCGATCACCACGGGCACCGATCCCAACCGCATCGTCTTCTGGTCGGGCTCGGCCTTCGATCCCGCGATGCGCGCCAGGGGCATCAATTGCCGCGACACCCATTCGGAACCCAATAATCTGCGCTGCTGGATCAAGGGCGCATTGCCCGAGCCCGGCTACACCTATGCCGGCAATGCGCTCGAATGGCCGACCATTCCCGAGGTGCTGGAAACCGCCGGTGTCGACTGGCGCATCTATCAGGATCCCAACGACAATTGGACCGGCGCGATGCATGGCGGGCTGGCGTTCAAGGGTTTCCGCGAGGCCAGGCCCGATTCGCCGCTCTACCGGCGCGGCATGAGCGCTTTCTCGCTCGAACGGCTGGCGCAGGATGTCCGCGACGGGACGTTGCCCGCAGTCTCATGGGTGCTGCCGCCCAAGCAATGGTCCGAACATCCGTCGGCCTCGACGCCGATCGAAGGCGCGGCCTTCACCGCGCGCGTGCTCGATGCGCTCACCGCCAATCCGGACGTGTGGAGCGGCACGGTCTTTTTCCAGACCTTCGACGAGAATGACGGGCTGTTCGACCATCTGCCGCCCGCGGCCCCGCCATCCTACAATCCCGACGGCAGCCTGGCCGGTGGCGCGACGCTCAGCCTGCCGGGCCATTATTTCGACGATCATGAGGATAAATACACGTCGCGCGACGATGTCGGTACGGGGACGACGCGCCCCTGGGGGCTGGGGCCGCGCGTGCCCATGTATGTCGTCTCGCCATGGAGCAAGGGCGGCTGGGTGAGCAGCGAGATATTCGATCACACTTCGGTCGGCCAGTTCCTCGAAAAAAGGTTCGACATCACCATTCCGGCGATCAGCCCATGGCATCGTTCGGTCTGCGGCGACCTGACCTCCTGCTTCGATTTTTCGGGCCCCGAGGATGCGGCCTTTCCCGCTCTGCCCGATGTCAGCAAGGCGACCGAGATCCTCGACGGCCATCTCCAGCGGCCGAAGCTCCTGCCGCCGCGTGCGCCGCAGGCGCTGTTCCAGGAACGGGGGATCAGGCGGTCGCGCGCCTTGCCCTACGCATTGCATGTCGATGCGCGCCTTGCGGAGGCGGGAGACGCGATCGGCCTGTCCTTCGTCAACGAAGGGAGCGTGGGCGTCGTCTATCACGTCTATGACCGACACAATCTCGACCGCATTCCGCGTCGCTACACGGTGGAAGCGGGCAAGAGCCTGGTCGACAGCTGGGCGGGCGACGCGGAGGGCCGGTTCGACCTCTGGGTGCTCGGGCCGAACGGTTTCCTACGCCATTTCAAGGGTGCGCTCGGCAAGGTTGCGCGCACGCCGATCCCGGTGGTTCGCTACGATCGCAAGCGCCGCGCGCTCGCATTGTCATGGCGCAACATGGGGGATGCGCCGGCGGCGATCAGGCTGAGCAACGACGCCTATGGCAAGGGTGCGCCGCAGACGCTGAGCGTGGCCGGCAGCGGCCAGCTCACGCATCGCTGGCCGGTTGCGGAGAGCCATGACTGGTATGATCTGACCATCGCCATGGACGGCATCGACATCCGGATGGCCGGGCGTATCGAAACCGGCGCGCATGGCATCAGCGATCCGCTGATGCATATCTGAACGCTTTGCAGTTCGACGAATCCATCGAACGACTCGAAAATCGCGATCAAACAAAGGCCTGGATCGAGCTGCGTGATTCCGAAATCACGTAGCTCGATCGATGAGCGCCGATATGTTCAGCCGGATCCGTCAATGGTGCGTGGCGTGTGCAGTCGCTGGTCGGCGAGTTCATGGCGTCGGCGGCGATTCAGGGTCCTGACCCGTTCGGGGGGAAGGGGGGCGGATATCCGGTCCGCCACCCCTTGACCCGTTCGGATCCCACGGCAGACAAGGCTCGCATCAATAGCTGAACGGTGAGCCCAACATGAATTTCCCCGACCTTGCGTTCACCGTCACCGACTGGGCCCAGGTTCCGGCGGTCGTCTATCCCGGCGAAACCGGTGAGGCGACCTGGCGGACCTTCGAGATCGGCGATCTGCGCGTGCGGATCGTCGAATATTCGCCGGGCTATCTGGCCGATCATTGGTGCGATCGCGGCCATGTCCTGTACGTGCTCGAGGGCGAACTGGTTTCCGAACTGCGCGACGGGCGCCGTTTCGTGCTGACGCCGGGCATGAGTTATCAGGTGTCGAGCTCCGGCGACGCCGCACACCGCTCGGTCACGCGGACAGGCGCGAAGATCTTCATCGTGGATTGATCGCGACGTTCGTCGCCTGACGCCGCCGCGGCGTCACCCTCCCGTGGCGGCGAGGGCCTGGCGGAAGACCTGCCGAGCACGGAACAGGATCATTTCGCGCCAGTCCTGGCGATCGGAACAAAATTGGTCGCGCATGGTCTTGCGCGCGCGACGTCCGTCTTCGCTCATCGGGTCGCCACCACCATATCGATGGAACCAATGGTCGCGCCGATAGGCTTCCCGGTTCAGCCTTTGCTCGAAAACGCCATATTCCAGACAGATATAGACATGGTTGCCGTCGCCCAGAATGCGATCCCACAGCATCTGCAGCGTGCCCGTCACCGGTGCCGCGAACGACGTGCCGAGATCGGGTGAGGTCAGCGACGGGCCGAAGATCCGGCCGGCGATCGCGTGCGATCGGCTGTCGGGCCGATGCTCGCTTTGCGGCTCGCCATAGCCGAACGGGCCCAGGCCGGTATGCACGTCGAGGATGGTGACGAATTCGCGGTCCCTCAGCCGATAATCGTCGATGATCCGCTCCAGGCGGATGCGCGCGCTCGATGGCGCCACGCCGCCATAGAACATGCCATGCGGATCGACATATTGGCCGCCCTTCACCGCGATATCGAAGGCGCGCTGGCCATGTTCGGCGCGATAGGCGTCCAGCGCAGCTTCGGCGCGGGCGACCGTGCCGGGATCGAGCGATGCGGGAACGAGGAACGGCGCGACATCGGGATAGGCGGTGTTGACCGGAACGCCGTGCGCGAAGTCCACGCAGTTGCGATTGAGATCGCAGCCTTCCTCCGTCACCCGGCGATCCCATGCGAAGCCATAGGCGTTGAGCGCATGGACCAGCAGCACCGCCTGGTCGGGGGCGAGCAGGGCGGCCGCCCCCGAATACAGCCAGTCGAGCTGCACGCCCGAACCGCAATATCCCTCGACGCCATGCGTCGCCGACAGGATCACGATCACGCGGCTGGCATCCGCCGGGCCGATCCAGCAGTTATCGGTTGCCAGCGGGGCTCCATCGGGCCCGGTCGCATCGAGCGGATAGCTGCGCACGGCATCGCCGGCCGCGGCCAGAAAGCGCTGCCGCGCGTCCTGATAATCGGCCGAGAAACACGCGGCGCTCGCGCTTGCGAGATCGGTGAGGCTCATCGCGCCACATCCGCCCGCGCATGTGCGAGCAGCGTGTCGAGTGCGGCGCGATCGAACAGCCGGCCATTGCGGATCACCGCATCGATCCGGCGGATATTGCCGATATCGATCAACGGATCGGCATCGAGCAGGACGAGATCGGCGATCCGGCCTTCTGCAATCGTTCCACGTCGTTTCTCCATCTTCATATATCGCGCCGCCGAGAGTGTCGCCGCGCGCAGGACCGCAAGCGGCGGCAGGCCAGACTGGGCGAGCATCTCCATTTCGAGATGATAGCTGAAGCCCGGAAATATGTAGGAGTCGGGCGAATCCGACCCCACCAGGATCGGAACGCCCGCGCGATAGGCCTCACCCGTCACGCGCATCGCGTGCAGCAGGAAACGGTGCAGCGCAAGCTGTGTCCTGGCAGGCAGCGCCGCATAGCGATCGGCATCCGCGTTCCAGGATTTCTGCGTGTCGGCGTCGATATAGGCCAGCAGCGGGTCGCTTCGATATTCACGGAAGCCCGCCAGCACATCGAAGCGGCGCGTGACCAGGGTGGGGGTGTAATGGACCTGCTTGCGTGCCATCGTCGCGAGCAGGGCCCGGCATGCGCCGGCATCATAGCTATCGACCACCTCATCGGTAAAACCGGCGAAATCGGGATAGGCCAGATTGCTCTCGAAGCGATGTTCCGCACTGTCGAGATAATAAGCGCGCCGGCGCGCATCGATCACCGGTGCGCATGCCCATGTCAGCGATTGCGCATGTTCGAGCGTCACCTGGCCGAGCGCAATGGCTGTCGCCACGGGGACTTCCCTGGGAACATGCCCGCTGGCCGACAGCCCGGCGCGCGCCGCCGCGCGCATCATCGCCGCATAGGCCGGGGCGGGAATCGAATCGTACGGCTTGATGAAGCCGAGGCCCATCCGTTGTACCGTCGCGACCAGCCTGCGCGCATCGCCTTCGGTCTCGATGGCAAAGTCCCGGCCGTCATCGTCCGGTGACGATTTCGCATCCGGTTCGCGGCCATTTGCCGCGCGCAGCGGAGACGCGATCACTTCCGGTGCCGCGATCGCGCCCTTTGCGGTTTCAGCGATCATTGTCCGCAGCGCGATCAGCGACAGGTCGTTGCCCATGTCGCGCATCGCCACGATGCCGTTCGCGAGCTGCATGGCGAGCGCCTTGCGCGCGGAACGCTGGTCGGCCGGCAGATGCGCGTGCATCTCCCACAGGCCGGGAATCAGGAATTTGCCGGAACCATCGACGATCCGGGCATATGCGGGGGCGGGCAGCTCGTTCGCGCCGATGCGTGAGATCATGCCGCCTTCGATCAGCACCGATCTATGCGCCAGGCGCGCGGAAGCCGGATCCTGGGCCGAGACGTCGATCACGGTGACGTCGCGCAGCAGCACGGCATCTTTTTGCGCCTGCACCGTGGCGGCCATTCCGAGCAGCGCGATCGTGCACAGCGTGCGCACTGCCAGTCTGGCGGTTGATCCGAAGCCATTCGACATATCGTCTCCCGGTCCCTTCATCGATCGTCCCGCCATTGGCTTATCGGCCGAGATCGGCGCCCGGACAGGCCGGGTCGCCCTTCAAATTGGTCAGGAAATATTCCCATGTCCGAAGGCGCAGCGCGCGTTCGCTGGTCTCCGAATATCCCGAATGTCCCTCGCCGGGCAGGATCAGCAGGTCGAACCTCTTGCCCGCGTCGATCAGGCTTCGCACCAGCCGGAGCGTCTGGCCGACATTCACGTCATCGTCCTGATCGCCATGCACCAGCAGCAATTTCCCCCTCAGTCGCGCCGCCAGCGCCGCGTTCGTCGGATAGGGCGCGGATTGCGCGCCGAAATTGAATTCGGTCGAATTCTGCTCGTAGAGACCATTGTCATGGTTGCCCGCGATGGCGACGCCCACTTTGTAGAGATCGGGCCGGGCAAGCAGTGCTGCCGCCGCCATGAAACCGCCGCCCGATCGCCCCCAGATGCCGACCCGGTCCGGATCGACGAACGGGTAGCGGGCCGCCAGCTGTTCCAGCGCCGCCGCATTATCCTCGATCGCATAGTCGCGCGACACGCCGGGCCTGCGTGCGAAGAACTGATAGTCCCTGCCGCGCGCCGGCGATCCGCCGCGCTGTCCGAAGGTCACGACGACGAAACCGAGTTCCGCCAGAGCCGCATTGGGGTGTGAGGGTATGAAACCGGTGGGGACGACGTCGTTCGACGGCCCCGGATAGGCCTGCACGATCACCGGATATCGTTTTCCCGCAGCGACCTCGGGCGGCAGCCACATCATGCCTTCGATCCGGGTCCGGCCATCGGCGGCTTTCAGATCCAGTGGAATCGGGGCGCGCCACCCGGCCTTGCGAAGCGTGCCGGGATCGGGCTGTTCGAGGGTCCGCAAGACGGCGCCATTGCGGTCCCGAAGCGCAAGCACCGGAGCGGCGTCGGGCCGGGCGATGGTATCGATCAGATAGCGCCCGTCGGGGCTGGGCGAGACGATATGGCTGGCCGCGTCGTCGTCGAGACGCGTCCGCCCGCTTCCGTCCAGCCGGACGCGATGAAGCTGCGTCCGCCCGCTGCTGCCCTTGCCATCGGCAAAGGCGGTGAACAGCAATTCGCCGCGCGCCGCATCGACGGCCACGATCCGGTCGACCGAAAAGGCGCCCCGGGTGACCTGACGGACCAGCCGGCCGTCGCGGTCATAGAGATAATAATGCGCCCAGCCGTCGCGGTCCGATTTCCAGAGAAAACCGTCGGCGAGTTCGAGGAATTCGACATGGCGGACGCCGGACGCGCCCGCCGGTTCCTTCAGGACGGTGCGGACCCTGCCGTCCGCTAGGGCGGCTGCGGCGAGTTCGACGCGGCCATAGTCGCGCGACATCCGCGCGAAATAGAGCGAGCGGCCGTCGTTCGCCGGCGCGATCCCGCCCTCGCCGATATCCATATTGCCGAGATAGTCCCAACCATCGGCGGTGATGCGGTGCGATGCGCCCGATGCGGCATTGACCAGCCAGAGCTCCGGAACCGGGATCGCACTTTCGCCGGGAAGCGCCATTTTTTGCCGGCGCAGCGTCGGGCGTGGCGTTGCCAGCGCATCGATCAGCCAGAGATCGCCGACCGCGCGATGATCCTGCCGCGCGATCCAGAACCAGGGGCCATTGCCGATCCAGTGCGGCGCCGGGCTCGCCTTGGATGGCGGCATCTCGATCGGATTGCTGCGCGCCATTGCCGGATCGAAGCTGTACCAGATTTCGCCGTCGCGGCTGATCCGCCTTGGCGGGCCGGAGCCGCCGGCGACATAGAGGTCATGCGCGCGCACGATCACGCGGAAGCGGCCGTCCGGCGATATGGCTGTGTCCCGGCGCGTTGCCGCGCCCGGCGATATTCCGCCGCTCGCCACGTCGAAACGCATCTCGCCGTCGCCCGACACGGGAAAATCGCGTCGTGTCATGGTGGCGGGATCGAACAATATGATCCTCCGCCCCGCCGGATCCGAGGTCTCGTACCAGAAGCGACCGTCCGGCAACCAATGGACCATCGCATAGGGCGGCAGTCCCCTGCTTCCCGGCCTGTAACCCGTCTGCACCGGCAGGCCGCGGAGCACATCGTTCATTGCTGCAGGGGTCAGCCGCTCGGCGCGCTGCATCGCCTCCGCCGCCGCGCATTGCCCGGCCAGCGCGGAAACCAGGAGGAGCGCGGCGATCATCGCCGGATTTCGAGCCGGCGCGGAAAGTCGCAAAGGCATTCGGCGCCCGTTTCCGTCACGACGAAGGGCTCGGTCATCACCATGCTCTGCGCGTCGAGCCAGACCGCCGGCATCAGATGCAGGGTCATGCCCGCTTGCATCACCGTCTCGTCGCCGGGACGAATGCTCACCGTCTGTTCGCCGAAGGTCGGCGGATAGGCGATTCCGATCGAATAGCCGCAGCGCGCCGATTTGCTGATGCCGTGACGGCCCGCCGCCGCCTGCCATACGCGCTCGATCTCGGCGGCGGTCACGCCCGGCCGGATGAACGCCAGCGCCGCGGCGATGCCGTCGGACAAGGCCGCTTCGATCCGTCGGAGCAGCGCTGGCGGTTCGCCGAGATAGAGCGAGCGGCCGAGCGGCGTGTGATATCGGTGGCGCGACGCGACCAGTTCCAGATTGACCTGCGCGCCGTCCCGATAGGGCTGATCGGTCCAGGACAGATGCGGGGTGTGGACGCGGTCGCCCGACGGGATCAGCGGCGGGCTGCTCGCATAGTTTCCGCCATAGTCGGCAGTCCCGCCGATCAGCGCATGATAGATGATGGCGGCCGCGTCGCATTCGCGAACCCCGGGGCGGATCGCGTCGAATGCGGCCGTCATCGCGCCTTCGACGATCCGGGCCGCCTGGCGCATATAGGCGATCTCCGTGGGCGACTTGACCACGCGCACCCAGTTGACGAGCAGGCTGGCGTCCACGAGCTGCCCGGCATCGAACGCGCCGGCGAGCACCAGCCAGGCCCTGGCGCCGAGATAATAGCTGCCAAGCTCGACGCCGATCCTGTCCTGACCCCAGCCGCGACGGCGGATCTCCTCGACGACCAGATCCATCGGATGGACGTCCGCCGCCTGCACATAGGCGTCGCCATAGGGAATGATGGCGTCGGACGGCAGGTTGGTCGTGATCGCGGCACCCGCTGCATCCATGGCGCGTCCGATCCACAACGGGCCGGCCTCGCGATGCAGCAGGACGACTTGCGGCACGTAGAAGGACCAGGCGTCATAGCCGGTCAGATAATAGAGATTGCACGGATCGGAGAGGATCAGCAGGTCGATGTCGCGCCGTTCCATCTCGGCGCGCACGGCATTCAGACGGCGGACATGGTCGGCGTCGTCGAAATGGGCGCTCTGGGTCATTTGGCGTCGCCTCGTGCTGAAATCATGTGGAGAAGCTTGGATCGTGCCAGCCAGGCGATCGCCGTCGCGCAGAGCAAAGCGGCGCACAGGCCGCCAAGCGCCGTGACGGGCGCCATGTGCACCGCCGCGGCGCCGATCAGGCCGGACGCGTAGCTGCCCGCGCCGATCGACAGATACCAGACGCCGATGACGAAGCTGGCGAGATGCGCCGGTGCCAGCCGGCTCGCCAGCGCGATCTGCGGCGGCCAGATGAAGACATCGGCCAGGCCGAACAGGATGTAACCGATGACGAACCACGACATGGCGATCCTGCCCGCGCCCGCATCGGCCGCCCCGGTCGCGAAGATCGCATAGCCGCCCGACAACAAAGCGAGCCCGATGACGAGGCTGGTGCAGACGTCGAGACGGCCATGGCCGGCATCGGCCCGCCGCTCGATCCACCGCGCGACCAGCGGTGCGGCGAGGATGAACATGCCGGTGCTGATGCTCAGAAACCAGGTTGCCGGGACCATGAAGGCGCCGATCTCGCGATCGACCGATTGCCTGATCAGCACGCTCAGAAAACCGCCCTTCTGGTAGAAGGCCGCAGCATAGGCCACGGTGAACAGACTGATCAGCGCCAAGCCGAGCAATGGCCGGCGATCCCGAGCGGGCAGGCCGGTCGCTGCGTGCGGCGTTTCGACGGTCGAGTTCCGAGCGGAGCCCAGCAGACGGGGGCGCAGCGCAATGAAGACGATCGTGCCCAGCGTCATGCCGACCATCGCGGTGACGAAACCCCATGCCCAGCCGAACAGCTCGCCGATCGTGCCCGCGACCAGATTGGACAGGAACGATCCCGCCCACACGCCTGCCATGAAGATCGCATATCCGCCGTCGCGGCGCCGGTCGCCGGGCGGGTACAGAAATCCGACGGCCGCGGACACGGCGGGCTTCAGCAGCGCGGTGCCGCCGACGATCAGCAGCAAGGCGCTCCACAGCGCCGCCGTAGCACCCTGGGCGTCGGGCCCGCGCCATGCCGCCAGCGCCAGCAATCCCTGGCCCGCAGCGATCGCGATTCCCCCGGTGACGATCGCCGGCTGCTCGCGGAACCAGCGGCTGACGAGCCAGCCGCCAAGCGCGGGCGCGGCAAAGGCTGCGCCGCTGATCAGCCCGAAGAGCTGGACCGCCGTATCGCTTCGCCACCCGAAGCCGCCCTCCGACACTGGCGACGACAGGAACAAGGTGAGCATCCCGGCGAGTGCATAATAGCTGAAACGCTCCCACAGCTCGGTTGCCGACAGCAGGTAGACACCGGGGGGATGCCGCGTCACCTCACCGGTCCGCGAATGCCGGGCCGAGCAGGACGGCGTTGAGCAGCAGGCGCTGCGTTCCCAGCGAATAGCCCCGGAAGACCGGATCCCAGGCGAAGCTGATGATCTGGCCGTGCCCGCATCGCTCGCGGACCAGGCAGGGGGAGCCGGCGATCATCTCGACGGCTTCGGGCCAGATCATGCCCGACAGCGGCAGATCCCCGGCGTCGGCGAAACGCATGACGACCTCGGCCCCCGCACCGGCACGGATGATGCCGTCTTCCCGGAACAGCACGGGGATCCTCTCACCGATACCGTGCGTCAGCCAGTGGCCGGGTTTGGCATCGGCGCGCACATAGCAACCGCGCGGCAGATAGCGGGCAGCATGGCCGCCCCGGCCTTCACCGTTCCAGACCGGATAGTCGGGGGGCAGGAAGTGCCGGGCGGCGGCCGATGCCGCGATCGCATGGTCGCGGCTTGTCGCTGGTGTCTCAGCGATCGGCTCGCGTTTCAGTCCAAATTGTCCGGATCGCGCAGCGCCGGCCAGCGCGACCAGTGTCCCGCCATTTTCGATCCAGCCCCGATCGAGCCAGGTTTCGGGCAGGCCCTCCGCATGGCCCGCGACGATCACGTCGTAGCGGCGCAGATCATGGCTCGCGATCCGGCCGATATCGATCAGGCTGACCGGAATGCCGAGCGTCCGGTCGAACAGATGCCACAGCGCGCCGACGCTCGGCGCGTCCATGCCCTGGCCGGTCAGCAATGCGATCGATGGCCGGCGCAGCAGCGCGAAATCGTCGCCGCCGGGATCGAGCCCGTCATCGCCCAGCGAACGATCGAGCGCGATCATGTCGCCACGCGCCGCCAGGGCGGCATAATGCGGCAGCCCGGTTTCGCCCTGATCCTCGCGGCGGATCAGGAACGGCCGATCGGCGGCGTTCGGAGACAGGCGGACCGTCAACCCGCCTTCGAGCAGCGCGGCCGTGACGGTGAGCGAGGGATCGTCGTAGCGATAACCGAAATTCGCTTGCGCGCTGCTTGGGATCGCGCGGTCGGGCGCGTCGGTCACCCAGTCTCCCGGTGGTGCGTCGTCGCTCCAGAATATCCGCGCGTCATAGGCCATCGACACCGCCCACGCCGTGCAATCGTAAAGCTGGGTCTTCTGGTCGAGATCGAGGCGGCGGCGTTCGGCCTTCACGAAATCCGCGGTCATCGGCATGTGGAAGTCGAAGAGATTGGCGATCAGCGCACCCAGTGGCTGGTGTGCGGCGATCAGCAAAGCGCCGAACTTCAGCTCCACGCCTTGCGCGTCGGCGCTCCAATGATCGTGCAGCGCTTCCGCCCGCACCGGTCGGGCGAGATGGCTGAAGGCGATGCCGTGCAGTTCCAGCAGATCGACGATGCGATCGCGTTTCGGCCCGGTCTCGTCGACGATCCAATAGCGTTCGGCCACCGGCGCTTCGCGCGCGCGATGCCAGCGCGACACATAGGTGTCGGCGCGGCGAGCGGCGGCGCGCAGCATGGCGCGCGACGCGCAGAGCTGTGCCGCGACGGCGTCCGCAAAATGACGCTGGCGTCCGTTGGGAAGGTCAATCGTCCCGCCGAAACTCGTCGCCTGTTCGAGCAGGATCGGCACCGCCCCGTGATAGGCCGGCCAGATGTCGAAAAAGCCGGGAAAAAAGACCTCGTTCCAGGCGCCGGTATAATGGGCGATGCCCGCGCCATCGAGCGCGGCGCCGATCTCGCCCCGCAGCTCCGCCCAGCTTTCGTGGATGGCGGGGGCAAGCCGCGGATTGAAGGGTTCGGCGGGACAGGCGAACAGGAAACTGTCTTCCGCCGCCATTTCGTGCGCGTCGAGATAGAGATGCGGCGATGCTGCGCGGATGGCGGCGATGCGCAATCGTGCCTCGTGCTGCACGCCGAACATCGCGTCTCGATTGAGATCGAACAGATAGTGATTGCCACGCCCCTTGGGCCACGGCACCTGATTGTGCAGCGCCTGCAGATCGGGATTGGCGGTTGCGCCCCTGAAGCTTTCGAGATGGGAAAGGCTGCGCTCGCGGCCGTCCGGATTGGCCATGATATCGATATGGACGACCAGCGCGGCGCAGATCGCCTGGACTTCGGCCGTGTCGTCGGTCGCCAGCCAGTCCACGAGTTGCATCGCGGCGTCGCTGGGGGAGAGTTCGCTGCCGTGAATGCCGTATCCCAGCCAGATCGTCGCCGTGGACAAGGGCTGTCCGCCGTCGGGATTTGCCAGATGATCGGGACGCGAGACGATCACGCGCCATAGCTCGCGCCCCTCCAGCGATTTGCCATAAGGCGCGATGCGGATGCGATCGCTGCGTGCAGCGATTTCGGCCAGCCGGCTGCCGATTTCATGATGGCGGATGGGCGAGGCCATGGCTAGCGGACTGCCAGCGCCCGGTCGACGGTGGAGAAGCAGCGCGCACCCTGCGGCGTGACCTGGAAGGTCTCGCTCAGCTCATACCCGCTGTCCCGGCCCCACAGGCCGAGCATGAGGTGGAGCACCATATTGTCCTGAAGCGGCGTCGTATCGCTCGCGATCAGGCTGACGGTGCGCTCGCCCCAGTCGGGGGGATAGCCGATGCCGACCGAATAGCCGATGCGCGACGGCTTCACGATGCCCGCGCGCGCGATAACCGCGTTCCAGGCATGGGCGACGTCGCAGGCCAGTGCGCCGGGGCGCACCGCGTCGAGCGCTGCGGCCAGGCCTTCCTCGACGACATGCGCCAGATCGGTCAGCTCGGACGGCGGCGGCCCGACATGGACGGTGCGCGCCAGCGGCGCATGGTAGCGCAGGCGATTGGCGCCCAGTTCGAGCGTACAGGCGCTGCCCGTCTCGTAACGCTCGTCGGTCCAGGTGAGGTGTGGTGCGGATGTGCGCGTGCCCATCGGCAGGGTCTGGAAATCCGGCACGTCGCCGCAGAAATCGGGATGGCCGCTGATCAATGCCTGATAGATCGCACCGGCAACGTCGCATTGGCGCACGCCGGGGGCGATCATGTCGATCGCGCGGCGCATCGCGATATCGGTGATGGCGCCGGCCTGGCGCATCACTGCGATCTCGGCGTCGGACTTGATCAGCCTGATCCAGTTGACCAGCGTGTCGGCGTTCACGAGCGTCCGGCCGGGCAATCCGCGTTCGAGCCGTGCACCATATTGGGCGGTGAAGTAAGGCGAGTCCCGCTCGACGCCGATCGAGCGCGCGCCCGGACAATGCGCAAGGATCATCTCGGCGATGAAATCCGCGCCGTGCCGGTCGGCGGATGTCAGATAGGAATCGTCGTAACCGAGCAGCGCCTCGTCCGGCAAAACGCTGGTGTGGCGCGCGCATTCGAGGTCGATCGCGCGGCCGGCCCACAAAGGCTCGCCGGCCAGCGGGATCAGAACCGCCTGCGGGATATAGAAGGACCAGGCGTCGTAGCCGACGGTATAATGCATGTTGGGCGGGTTGGTGATCACCAGAAGGTCGAGCCCGGCGTCCTCCATCGCACGCCGCACCGCAGCCAGCCGGTGTTGATATTCTTCGCGTTCAAATGCCGCCACGTGTCTCGCCCCGATCGTCAATCATCGGGATCTGAATAGACGGCCGCTCAGGCCGGACAATTTCGTGGACTTGTTCGAGTTTACGCGGCGGAGCGAAACCCGGCTTTATCGATCGAAGGCTCTAGCCGCCCTCGCTCAGCAGATAGCCGCGAATGCGGGCGTCGATCTGCGGGCTGTCTTCGGGCAGCAGCCCGCAATTGCCGACCAACTGGCGCGGCGGAACGGCGGTCCCCAGAAATTCATAGACGATCGGGGTGAGATAGGGTTCGCGCGACAGGCCGCTCGAAACGCCGATCGCCTTGCCGAATAGCAGCGACATCGGATTCTTGTGATTGGGATAAAGGATCGTTTCGGTGATGCCGCTGTTGAGGATCGTATCGGTCTCGATGATGAAGATCCGGTCCGACAGGTGCATCAGCACGCCGTTATATTTATAGACGTCGAACCCCTCGTCGCGCGGCGCGCCGGGGATTTTCATGCGCTCGATGGCCTTCAGCCAGATGCGCCCGCCATTTTCGAAGACGCGGACACAGGCCTTGATGATCGAGCCGCGATATTCGATCGACCGCAGATAGCGATAATAGCAGCCGATATAGCGGTGCGAGAGATGCCCGGCATCGTCTTTGACGTGTTTCGCCAGATCCCCCAGCGACGTATCGAAAGGCGCGATCGGTTGCCTGGTCCGCACGACGATGATGTCGCGAAACTGCTCGGCGGGCATCAGGATCTCATGCTCCTCGACCCCGAAATAATCGCAGATCTTCCGGATATTGCCGCCCGACGGGATCGTCTCCCCCGTCAGATAGCGTGCGAATTGCTGCCGATTGATCTGGAGTCGCCGGCAAACCTCGGACACGGAGCGTTTGTAGCTGCACAGCAGGCGCAGATTTTCCGCCAGGGATTCGTTTCCGCTACCTCTTGCCGTGGCACGCATCGTGACGCTTCAACCCCCTGCCTCAATTGCGATCGTCCGGATGCACAGTCCGGAGTCTTTTCGCGGCTCGACAGCATGAGCCCGGGGTTTACCACCACGTCAACCGATGAATCGACCCTAGACGGTTCAGCGTGCTGGCGAAGCGGCCGGTAATGCGTCCGCGCCATGGCTCCGGCGCGCGATCCAGCCGGATAGGCCGGCATAGGCCAGCCCGGCGGCCAGCGCGACGATCGCCAGCACCGAAAGCACCGCGCTCAAGGGCAAATGGCTGGTGCCCGCGCCGATATAGCCCGATGCGAGTGCGCCCAGTCCGACAAAAACGAACCAGCCGCTGACATAGAGAGCGTTGCGGTGCGACGGCGCCAGCCGTGTGGCGAGCGCGACCTGTGCCGGACCCAGCAGCGCGTCGCCGAGACCGAACAGGCTGTACGCGACGACGAACCAGAGCAATGTCGGGCGGGGATCCTGAACGGCGACGGCGAGGATGCCGAACCCGGTGGCGAGTATGATCAGCGCGGCCACGCTTTTCATGGTTGCGCTGAAATGGATCGATGTGCGTGCCAGCCGGCGCGTCAGCCAGCCGATGCAGGGCGTCCAGATCAGGAAGAGGATCACGCTGACATTCTGGACCCAAGTTGTCGGGACCGCGAAGCCGAGGACGTCGCGGTCGACGGTGTCGCGGATGAACAGGCTGAGCAGGCCGATCACCTGATAGAAGATCGCCATGTAGATGATCGTGAAGATGCCGTGGACCAGATAGGCGCGAAACCGGTCGCGGATCACCAGCCGGTCGATCGCGGGCTCGTCCCCGTTCGCGCGCAGGACGGTGCTGCCGACATCGCCGAGCAAGCGTTTTTGAAAGGCAAGATAGACGGTCAGGCCGATCGCCATGCCGAGGCCGGCGACACTGAAGCCGAAATGCCAGCCGAGCCGTTCGCCGAGCAGGCCGGGCAGGGTGATGCCCAGCGTGCACCCCAGATAGAGGCCGAAGAACAGCAGTTGGAAACCCTCGCTGCGCCGTGGATCCTCTGCGCGGTAGAAGCGCGCGACGATCGACGAGACCGTCGGCTTGATGAGCGCGGTGCCGACGAAGAGGAAAGCGATCGCCGCGTAGAAGAACAGCGCATTGGCGCGATAGGCCCAGATCACCGTTTCGATCGCGGGTGCGCCCGCCGACGGCGCCGACTGGGCGAGTGCTTGCGAAAGCAGGGTGACCTGCCGGGCATCGGGCGACACTGCACCGAGTTCCAGCCCTGGCGTCGACAGGATTTGCGGGGCGTCGACGCCCGCGAAATGCGCCATCGCCGCCGGCGCATAATGCCCCGCGAAAAAGAGGATATGGCCGGCCATGATGAACGCCGCACCCCATGCGATGCATGTCCGTTCAGATATGTAGCGCGTCGAGAGCCAGCCGCCGAGCAAAGGCGCCATCATCAGCCCGCCCATATACCAGCCGTTGAACAACAGCGCGGACTCCTGGGGCCAGCCCCAGCCGCCGGCCGCGCTGTTGCCCGCGAGGAACAGCACGAACAGGCTGGTGACGCCGTAGAAGCTGAACCGTTCCCAAAGTTCGGTGAAGGCGACCAGGAACACGCCTCTGGGATGACCGAGCCAGCGCCGCTCGCGCGCATTCACTGGATCCGGGTGTGTGGGCATCGTCGCACCTCATGGACAATCTGGTCGGTGCGCGCGATCCCGTTCGATCGACGGCCGCCGCAACTGATGTTGGGTCTGGACCCTGGTAATCTGCGCTTGGGCGGCGGTTGTGAAGAACAATTGCGACCGGAAATTAATCGATATTGCGCGTCGATCGCTGCAAAGCGCGCAAAGCCTTGCGCTTGATCGATCCTGGTCGCGGCGCTTGATGCCCGGGGGCGCCGGGATCTGGCGCAGGAGACAAATGATGATCAAGGCGCTGTTCCTCTCCATTCTTTGTGGCTGCCTGGCGATGCCGGCCTATGCCGAGACGGCCCGCCCGCTGCCGCCCGGACTGGATGCCTATGTGGAAAAGATGCGCGAGCAATGGTCGATTCCCGGCGCCGCGATCGCGATCGTGCCGGAGGATGGACCGCCCATCATCCGCACTTATGGCAAGCGCCAATGGAACCGGCCGCAGCCGATCACGCCGGCGACGATGTTCGGCATCGCATCGATCACGAAGACCTTCGTCGCAGCCGGCATCGCCAGGCTCGTCGATGCGGGCAAGCTCGACTGGGACGATCCGGTCGTCCGGCACCTTCCCGAATTCCGCACTGCCGATCCCTATGTCAGCGCGTATGTGACCATCCGCGACCTGCTCAGCCATCGCAGCGGCATCGATGCCCGTGGCGACTGGCTGGAGGAGATACCGGGGTTGAGCGAGGCGGATCTCGTCGTGCGGCTGGCGCATGCCGGCCAGTCGACGCCGTTCCGTGCGAAGCCGGAATATAATAATTACGGCTTCGTCGTCCTGGCGCAGATTATCGAGCGCAAGACCGGTTTGCCCTGGGGCCGATATCTGACCGAACAGATCTGGCGTCCGCTGGGCATGACCAGCACCTATGCGCATGCCGATGATTTCGTGCCGGCGCGCAACATATTGCCGTCGGGCGATGGCTGGTCGGATACGGTCCCGAGCGGGCAGGACGCCGTTTCTTCGAAGGTCGACGTCGCGTCGCCCCATGTCCAGTGGGAAGCCTATTACAAAAGCGAGATCGTCTATGATGCGCGCGAACTGGCCAACCGGACCGCGCATTTCCATCACACGGCGATCGACCCCGCCCAGTCGGTCTTTTCGTCGGTGCAGGATATGGCACGCTGGGCGCAATTGCTGATGCGGGCGGAGGACGGCCCGGTGCTTTCCGCCAAGGCGATCCGGGCGCTGCGACAGCTCAACGGCATCAGCGGCAATGGCGACTGGCTGGTCAATGGCGAAAGGCCGAAATTCCGGCAGATCGGTTATGGGCTGGGCATGGAGATGTATCGTTATCGCGGGCGCATGCTGTTCGGGCATAGCGGCGGCGAACTCGGCTTCGGATCGCAGATGGTCGTCGATCCGGAAGCGAAGGTGGCGATCGTCGTGCTCTTCAACAATCTGACGCGCACCTTCGTCGCGAACGACGCGATCGTGCAATATCTGCTCGACGATCTTTACGGCCTGCCACCCACCGACTGGTCCACGCAGCTGCTCGACAAAGGCCGGGAGGATCATCGCGAATATCAGCAGATGTTCGCGGCGATGGATGCCGAGCGTCCCAAGGGCGCGCCGCTTTCGGCACCGCTGGCGCGCTATGTCGGGCGCTATAACGATGCGTTCGCCGGCAATATCGACATTGTCCGCCGTGGTGATCGCCTGTTCGCGACCACCGGGCCGAGTTACGAGATCGAACTCACCCATTGGGGCAAGGACAGTTTCCGCGGCGTCGTCGTCAGCCCGCTGCGGCTGGCCGCATTCCTGCAGTTCGACATGGACGAGCGGCGGCAGCCGACCGCGCTGTCGCTCCAATATACCGAGATTCCGGAAATCAGCCTGCGCTTCGTGCGAGCGCCTCCGGGTGGGCAGGCGAAATAGACCGGCAGGTGTCTGCCCCGGCAAGCTTAATCCAGATCACGTAATTTTTCGCGCGTTCGGCGGGGCCGGAGCGATAATTCACGGAAAGTCGCGAAATTGAATGCCCGGCCACACCTGTTCAATCTCGTGCTCAACGACATTCACAAAAACAAACCTACAGGGGGAATGATGATGATGTTTCAGTCCGGGCACCGTTTCGACACAAGGGGGCTTCGCCCGCTCGCTCTGATCCTGGCGCTCGCAAGCGCACCGGCGATCGCGCAGACGCAGGATGAAGCGCCCGAAACCGAGACCGGAACCGAGATCGTCGTGTTCGGCAAGGCCGCGAAGACCACGCTCGACGTCCCGCAGACCGTCAATGTGTTCGACCAGGAATTGATCGAGCGGACCGGCGCGACCAGGCTGGGCGACGTCCTCCGCCTGGCGCCGGGGGCGACGACCAACGGTTCGGAGCTCGATGCATTCGGCGACCGCTATCTGATGCGCGGCTTCGAGGCCGATCGCACCATCAACGGCATTCGCACCGATCGCATGAATCATGCACGCGACGCCGTGAACGTCGAGCGGGTCGAGATTCTGAAGGGGCCGGCATCGGTGCTCTACGGTCAGTTGCAGCCTGGCGCCGTGGTCAACGTCGTCACCAAGGAACCGCTGCGCGACTTCGCGCTGCAGGCGACCGGCGAAGTGGGTCGTTTCAACTTCTATCGCGGTACGGCGGATCTTTCGGTGCCGCTGACCGACGATGGTTCGCTCGCCGCACGCCTGATCGGTGCGTACGAGAACGCCGATTCCTTCATCGATTTCTGGAACAAGGATCACCGCTTCTTCGCGCCGTCGATCGCCTTCCGGCCCGATGACGACACCAAGATCATCATCGACGGGCTGTATTCGCGCGACAAGTGGAGCGCATTCTTCAACGGCGTGCCGGCGGAAGGCACCGTGCTGCCCAATCCGAACGGTCCGCTGCCGCGCAACCGCCATATCGCCGATCCAAGCTTTGACGGCACGATGCGCCGCAGCAGGGAGATCAACGCCCGTCTGGAACGCAATCTGACTGCCGACATCGCTGTGCGCCTGGGCGCATCCTGGTCGGATCGCGCCGAGGATTATCAGGAGATATTCGGCGTGCTCGGCTGGGAGAATGACGCGGTCGATTCCGTGCTGACCCGCGCCTTGCTCGATACCGAATCCTCGGCGGAAACCTATGATTTTCATGGCGATCTGAGCTTCAATTTCGATACCGGATCGATCAAGCATCAACTGACGATCGGCGCCGAATATGGCTTCGACAAGTCGTCGAGCGTCGACAAGGTCGGCCTGGTGTCGAGCCTCGATCTCTACAATCCCGTCTATAGCTATGATGTCGCACCGGCCGTGCAGGTGCCGCTCTACACCAACGTGACGAGCAGGGATGTCGATCGTCTCGGGCTGTTCTTGCAGGAAAGGGTCGGGATCACCGATTCGCTGCATATCATCGGCGGCCTGCGCTATTCCAAGGTCGATCAGCGTCAGCGTTTTGCGCGCAATGGCGGGGTGGCGACGGTCACCGACGTGAAGACCGATTCCTGGACCAGCCAGATCGGCATACTGTACAATCCCGTGCCCAATCTTTCGCTGTTCGCCAGCCGATCGACATCGTTCGTCCCGGTCTTCCTGAACAATGTCGACGGCACGCCGCTCGCGCCCGAAACCGGCACGCAATATGAAGCGGGCGTCAAGGCGAGCCTGATGGACGGGCGACTGACCGCAACCGCCGCGGCCTTCCACCTGACGCGCGGCAATGTCGCGGTTTCCGATCGCGACAATCCGGCTTTCTTCCTCACCATCGGCGAGCAGGTCGCCAAGGGTGTCGAGCTGTCGATCGAGGGCAAGTTGCTGCCCAACTGGTCGATCTATGCCGGCTATGCCTATACCGACGCGAAGACCACGAACGATACGAAGGCGCCCGGCGAAGTCGACCGCACCGGTTTCCGCCTGCGCGGTGTCGCCAAGAACACGTTCGTGCTCAACAGCAGCTATGACGTGACCGATGGTGCGCTGGCCGGCTTCCGGATCGGCGGCACCGTCAACTTCGTCGGCAAGCGGCAGGGCGATATCGACGAGACCTTCACCCTACCCAGCTATTGGCGGGTCGATGCGATGTTGGGATACAAGATCAACGATGCGATCGCGCTGCGCGTCAACATCGACAATCTGCTGAACGAGAAGATCTATTCGGTCGCGTACAGCCTCTATGAGGTCTGGCCGGCAAGCCCGCGCATCTACCGCGCGAGCGTCGCATTCTCGCTGTGAAATCGCTTCCGCCGGGGCCTATGCTCCGGCGGACCATAGGATCGATCAAGGGGTAGCGAAATGGCGTCGAATTTGCGGTGCCTGGCGGCCGTCGCTGCGCTGCTGTGCGGCGAAACGGCGCTGGCTGCCCCTCGGGACGTGGAGATCGTTCGAACGTCGCACGGCATCGCGCACGTCACGGCCGGCAATTATCGCGATCTCGGCTTCGGTCTTGCCTATGCCTATGCGTCGGACAATGTCTGCGCGCTGGCCGAGCAGATCGTCACCGTCAATGGCGAGCGTTCGCGATATTTCGGAGCGGAGGGCAAGGCGCTTGTCGGCGTCGAGACGGTCGCCAATCTGACGAGCGACATCTTCCACCGCATCGCCATGGACGATGCCGCGCTCGCGCGTGCGCACCGCGCGCTTTCGCCGCGCGCCGCCGACCTGCTGCGCGGTTTCATGGGCGGCTATAATCATTATCTGGCGACGACAGCGCCGTCGGCGCGCGGCGGCGCCTGCGCGAACGCTGCCTGGGTCCGCCCGATGACGATGCGCGACATGCGCCGCATGATCGAGGCCACCGCGCTGCTGGCGAGCGGCGCGGCGCTCGCCGAAAGCTTCGCCGAGGGCACCAAGGGGCCCACCCCTTCCGCAACCGCCGGGTCGGCCGCGCCGGCGCCGTTCGGGCTCGGCAGCAACGGCTGGGCATTCGGGCGCGAGGCCACGGCCGATGGCGGCGGCATGGTCGTCGCCAATCCGCACTTCCCATGGAACGGCATCAATCGCTTCTACCAGGCGCATCTGACGATCCCCGGCAAGATCGACGTCATGGGCGTCATGCTGCCGCCGCTTCCCGTCGTCTCGATCGGTTTCAACCGCGACGTCGCCTGGACGCACACCGTCTCGACCGCGGCGCGCTTCACTTTGTCCGAACTGGCGCTCGAGCCCGGTGACCCGCTGGCCTATCGTGTCGACGGCAGGCGATATGCGCTGAAGGCGCAGAGGATCGAGGTGCCCGTGCGCGGGGCTGATGACAGCGTCGCCGTGCGCGAATTCACCGCCTATCGATCGATATTCGGTCCCGTCGTGGCTTCGGCCAAGATCGGGCTCGGCTGGTCGGGCCAGCATGCCTATGCCGTGCACGACGCCAATCGCGGCAATGTCGATTTCATCGAGACCTGGCTGCGGCTGGCGACCAGCCAGTCCGTCCGGGACGTGAACACTGCCCTGGCGGAAAAGCGCGGCATTCCCTGGGTCAACACGATCGCGTCCGATCGTGGCGGTGACGCGCTTTATGCCGATATCGGCCGCGTTCCCAATGTCGATGCGCAGATGAGCGCGCGCTGCCGACCATCGGACGGCGCGGCCGCGCTCGCGCCGACCATTCATGTCCTGCGCGGCGACAGGCTGTCGTGCGACTGGACCGGATTCCTGCCGGCCGACCAGATGCGCGCCAGCGTCCGCCCGGATTATGTTCTCAACAGCAATGACAGCTATTGGCTGGTGAATGCGCACGACGAGCGCCGCGCATTGGCGCCGATCCTGGGGCCGACGGCGGTGCCGCAGCGCTTTCGCACGCGCCACGCTCTGCTGGCGGTCGACGCCGCGCTCGCGACGGGCACACGCTTCACGCGATCGACCGGGCTCGACCTGATGCTGTCGAACCGCAATTATTCCGGTGAGTTGCTTGCCGATGACGTCATGACGCTCTGCAAGCGCGCGGATACGCCCTCGGATCTCGTCGCGGCCTGCCGCGCGGTCGCGCGATGGGATCGGCACAGCGATCTCGACAGCGGCGGATCGTTGCTGTTCCGCGAGTTCTGGAACCGCGCCCGGTTGATTCCCGACGTCTTCGCCATACCCTTCGACGCGCAGGATCCGCTGCGCACGCCGCGCACGCTCGATATCGCCAATGCCACGGTTCGCACCGCATTGCTGACGGCGCTGCGCGATGCCGTTGCGGCACTGGCCGCGCGTGGCTTTGCACCCGACGTGACAATCCGGGACGCGCAACGAATCTCGATCAACGGCCGGCTGGTGCCCATCGCCGGCGGGGACTGGTATGACGGCGTCCTCAATCTCAACCTGACCAGACCGGTCGATGGCGTGGGATATGAGCCGTTCGACGGCGCCAGCTATATCGCCGCCTTCGGTTTCGATTCCGCCGGCCCGGTGGCGGAGGGCATGCTGGTCTATGGCCAGTCGAGCGATCCCGCCTCGCCCTATTATTTCGATCAGCTCGATATCTACGCGGCGAAGAAACCCTATCGCCTTCCTTTCCATCATGCCGAGATCCTCGCGGATCCGGCCTATCGCCCGCAACCCATTCCTGCGCGGTGATCGGAGCATATTCATGACCCCGTCCGACAATCATCCGGGACCGGTGCCCGCGTTGCGCATGATCCCGGGCCGGGTCGTCCGCGCGCTGCTGGACGACGCGAACTGCATAGCCCTAGTCGAGCGTGCGATGATCGCCACGTCGGGGGGCGATACCGTGCAACCCGCCCGCTGGATGATGGCATTGCCGACCATGCCGCACGCGGTGCTGGGCCTGATGCCGGGCCTGCTGCCCGATGCGGCCTGTTTCGGCGCCAAGGTGACGGCGGTCTATCCCGAAAATCACGTGCTTGGCTTGCCCTCGCACCAGTCGCTCATTCTTCTCTACGAAAAGCGGCATGGTGCGCCGGTTGCGGTGATCGACGGGGCGGAAGTGACGGCCGCGCGCACGGCGGCGGCCAGCGCGGTCGCGACGCGCGCGCTCGCCCGGCCGGATGCCGGCGACCTCGCCATTCTCGGCTATGGCACGCAGGCCGAGCGGCATATCGCCGCGATCCGCCAGGTGCGGCCCGTGCACCGGATCCGGGTATGGGGCAGATCGTCCGAGCGGACCGCGGCCTTTGCCAGCGCGCAGGCCGCAAGGACCGGCCTGCCGGTCGAAGCGATATCGACCGTCGAGGCCGCGGTCGACGGCGCCGACATCATCTGCACCGTCAGCGCGGCGCGCAGCCCGATCCTCGAGGCCGACTGGATCGCGCCGGGTGGCCATGTGAACATCGTCGGATCGAGCTCACGCGATGCCGTGGAGGTTGCGCCGGCGGTGATTGCCCGATCGCGCGTCTTCGTCGATTATCTTCCCGCCACGATGGCGCTGGGCGGAGACGTCAACGAAGCGATCGCGCTGGGCCTTATCGCGGAGAGCGACATCGCCGGAGAGATCGGATCGGTGCTGGCCGGAGCGCTGGACGGGCGGCAAAGCATGGACCAGGTCACCGCGTACAAGTCGGTCGGCATACCGGCGCAGGATCTGGTTTGCGCCAATTTCCTGCTGGAAGAGGCGGGCAGGCATGCCCTTGGCGAAAGTGTGGCTTGGTGATGCAGGATTCCGGATCCGTCGGCGATGTTCACGCCGCGCGCACATTTCTCGACGGCTATCTCCACCGCACGCCTTTGTGGAAATCGGCGACCCTGTCGAAGATGCTCGGCCGCTCGGTCTCGCTGAAGCTCGAACTGCTTCAGAAGACCGGCTCGTACAAGCCGCGCGGCATGTTGTGGGCGGTGCGCAGCCTGTCGCAAGAGCAGCGCGCGCGCGGCGTCATCACCTTCTCGGCGGGCAATGCGGCGCAGGGGCTGGCATGGGCCGGCGCGCAGCTTGGCGTGAAAACCTATGTCGTGATGGCGGCGGCGGCAAATCCGACCAAGGTGGAGGCAACGCGCGGTTATGGCGCCGAAGTGCTGCTGCACGGCACGCCGCCCGAGGCAGCCGCCTTTTGCGCGCAGATTGCGGATGAGAGGGGGCTGACATTCATCTCGTCCTATGACGACGACGCGCTGATGACCGGCCATGCATCGCTGGGCCTGGAGATACTCGACGATCGGCCTGGGACCACCGACATCTTTGTCGGCATCGGCGGCGGCGGGATGTCGGGCGGCCTCGTCAAGGCGGTCGAAGCGACCGGATCGGCCGCGCGCCTGTTCGGCGTGGAGCCGGAGGGGGCATCCGCGATGTCGCAAAGTCTTTCCAGCGGGCACGCCGTGAAGCTCGAACGGGTTTCCACCATTGCCGATGGCCTTGCGGCCCCCAGCGCCGGTGCGCACTGCCTGGACCTGATCAAGCGCCGGTTCGAGGACATCATCGTCCTGCCCGACGATGCGATCCTGTCGGCGATGCGGTTCCTGATGCAGCGATCGAAAGTGATGGCCGAGCCCGCGGGCGCCGCGGCGCTTGCCGGTTTGCTGGCACATGCCGAGCACGGAACGTTGGGAGACGAGGTCGTCTGCATCGTTTCGGGCGGCAATGTCGATCTGTGGCTGCTGAAACAGTGGCTCTGACCCGAGTTGCGTCATCCGGTCATTCTTCCGAATTCGGGTGAGGCAGGGCTCGACACGGTCGGCCGAGCAACGCAAATGCGGCGCTTCGGCACGACATGTTCGCCGACCGCTTTCGAGGAGATCGCAATGCCTTTGCCCGTGAATTTCGACGATATCGCATTGGCGGTCGGTCGTGTGGCACCCCATGTCCATCGCACGCCCGTCATGCGGTCGCACCGGCTGAACGCGTTGCTGGGCGCCGACATTGTCCTCAAATGCGAGAATTTCCAGCGCATCGGCGCGTTCAAGGCGCGCGGGGCGCACAATGCCGTGCTGGCCCTGTCGGACAGTGCCGCGGCCCTGGGCGTCGTCACCCATTCGTCGGGCAATCATGCCGCCGCGCTTTCGCTTGCCGCTGCGACGCGCGGCATCCGCGCCGACATCGTGATGCCGAGCAACGCGCCCACGGCGAAGGTCGAATCGGTTCGCCGCCTGGGTGGGCAGATCGTGATGTGCGAGCCGACCATTGCCGCGCGCGAGGCTGCGGCCGCAAAGATCGTGGCCGAGACCGGCGCTACCCTGGTCCATCCCTATGACGATCCGCTCGTGATCGCCGGGCAGGGGACCGCGGTGGTGGAACTGCTCGAACAGGCCCCGGATCTCGATGCCGTGATGGCACCGGTCGGCGGTGGCGGCCTGATGTCCGGCACCGCCGTTGCCGCGCGTCATCTCAGCCCCGGCATCCGCATCGTCGCCACCGAGCCCGCCCAGGCGGACGATGCCTGGCGCTCGTGGAGCAGCGGGACATGGACTGCCGGCGATCCGCCGAACACCATCGCCGACGGGCTGCGCACGACGATCGGTCACAACGGCTTGCCGATCCTGCGCGCGTTGCTCGACGATTTCGTCACGGTGAGCGAGGTTTCGATCGTCGAAGCGATGCGGCTGGTCTGGGAAGTCGCGAAGATCGTGATCGAACCGAGCTCGGCCGTGCCGGTCGCTGCGCTGCTCGAAGGCAAGGGCGGAGTTCGTGGCAAGCGGGTGGGGATCATTCTGACCGGCGGCAATGTCGATCTCGATCGATTGCCCTGGCAATGAGCCGGATTTAGGAACGCGTGGCCTGCTTCAGCCGTCCACCGCGTTTCTTCCACCAGATGAGGATGCCGGTCACCGTGAGGGCGGCGATCGCAAGGCCCAGCAGCGAAGCGAGAATGCGGCCCGGCAATTGGCCGATACGTCCGGTGTGCGTCGGCAATTGCGCTTGCAGGAAGACGTCGCCCGCCGTTCCCTTGGCCATCAGCTCCGTGGACCGGATGCTGCCGTCGCGATCGTCGACATGGAACCATGATGGGCCCAGGCCGTCTCTCGGATCTCCGCCGGCTTCCGCGACGGCAATGCGGAACATCGCCAGGTCCGGCGAATGCGCGATATAGGCCGCACGGGGATGCCGCATGCTGTGCGCTGCGGATGCTTCGGCGCGGCCGATCGCGTCCTGATAGGAGATGTCGACACGCCGGCCCGGTGAAGGAACGGGTTGATCGAAGACGCTCGGCGACGGTGGAGAGACGAGCGTCACCAGTGGCTGGACGATCTCTTCGCGAAAGCTGACCGCGACCGCAGTGAAGGCGATGGTCGTCAGCAGCAGCCAGAGCCAGACGCCGCCGGCGCGATGGAGATCGAGGTGGCGCCGATAGCCCTTGGCGCCACGTTTGATCGACATGATGAGCTTCCAGCCCGCAAATCCGCGTCCACCGCGCGGCCAGGCAAGGGCGAGGCCGGTGAAACTGTCCAGAAACCAGAATATGGCGACCACGCCCATCAATGTGAGCCCGATATTGCCCGGCAGATACAGGCTGTAGTGAAAGTGGACGAGGAAGGGGACGATCTGCTGGCGGGTGAAACAGCATTCACCCCATAGTCGCCGGCCCAGAACATCTCCCGTTCCGGCATCGACGAATATCTGGTCGTAATCGATCGGCCTGTCCGCGATGCGTGGCGTCACACGGAAAATCGTGGCCGCATTGGCTGTGGCGGGAAGCTCCACCGCCGTTATGCGGAGCTGCTGATCGCGTTCGATGTCGGCAACCAGCCGGTCGAGCGCGATCGGTCGCGTGCCGGGCGAGTGCGACAGGAAGAGATCGGGATTGAGCGCCATGTCCAATTCCCGTTCGAACACGATGATCGAGCCGGTGAGCGTGGCGACAAGCAGAAATCCGGCAATGGCCAGCCCGATATATCGATGCATGATGGTGAGCGACTGGCGCATCAGCGTGTCATCCGGCCATGGTCGCAGGTTGATCGGGCGTCGACAGGGCCATGCCGGTCGGCATGGCCCTCGTCGCGGTCGGCCGGGCTGCGATATGTCCGTGCATTGCGGAATTCCAGATCAATAGCGGCCGACAGCCGATTTTCGGGGGCGCGCGATCAGCGTGGCGTCTGTTCGAAGACGATCGTGCGATGAAGGTAAGGGTGGGTGATCGTCAACGTGCCCGGCTTGCCGGCATCGCCGGGCAGGAAGCCGACATGGAAATAGATTGCCGAAGGACCGCGCACCGTGCCCTTGAAGGTGCCGTCGCCGAGCGGTGTGAGCTCGACATCATAGGTCGGCCCGGTACTGGCGACGAGTTTCCCCTTTTCGACGCGCACCGTCAGCTTCCCGCAAAACGGATGATCATAGGTTCCGGTGAATGATTTCAGCGCTTTGGTTTCCGGACCTTTGACCGCCAGCAGCGTGCCGAAGTCCTGCTGGATCTCGGCCTGGCGTTCGCGTTCGCGGGAAAGCGCATGCTGCGACCAGTCGGTCGCCTCCTTTCCATACAGTGCGTCCAGCGTGCGTTCGACCAAAGTTTCGGTTGCGCCGTTCTTGCTCGCGAAATTGTTGATCATCGCGACCACCGCGATCTTGCGCTCGGGATCGACGAGCATCAGCGTCGCATAGCCGAGTTCGTCGCCGGAATGACCGAACAAAGTCCGCCCGTCATAATTGTAGAGCATCAATCCCGAGGCATAGATCACGGGCTCGAGACCCTTGCGGGCGTCGTTGAAAGCCTCTGCCCAATTGGCCGGATAGTCGGCGCGGCGGATGATCGCCGCGCGCCGCATGTCGCGCACGCCCTCGACGGGAATGACCTGTCGGTCGCCGACCTTGCCCATGTTCATCAGCAGGCTTGCCCAGCGCGCCATGTCGCTGACCGATGAGAAGACCGACTGGCCGGGGTCGATCGCGGTGCGATGGAAATGGGCGAGACGATCGGTCAGGTCCGATTTGTTATAGGCAAGCGAACGGTCGATCGCGCTTTCCCACTGCACATGCGGACTGGCCACGTCCATCGACGGCGGAACCGCATCCTGGCCGAGCTTGATCGCATCGGACCAGCCATCGCCCGTCGGCAGGACATCGGCCGCCGGAATGAAATCGTCGGCATGGGCATGGCTGTCGTTCATGCCGGCCGGGGTCCAGATCTCCTCATCGAGATAGCGGCCCCAGGGTTTTCCGGTCACCTTCTCGATGATCTGCGCGGCCACGACATAGGTCAGGCTGTTATAATAAGGCCGTTCGCGAAAGGGAGCGGCCTGATCGAGCGATGCCAGGCGCTCGACCACCTGCGCCTCGGTCATGCCCGCGATCTCCTCGGGCCAGTCGCCATAGGACGCCAGGCCGGTGCGGTGCGCCAGAAGGTCGCGGATGGTGATCGTGCGGCTCAGCCAGGGATCGGCGACCTTGAAGCGCGGCAGATGCTTGATCACCGGATCGTCGAGGCTGATCCGGCCTTCGCCGGCGAGCTTGGCAAGCGCGCCCGAGATGAAGGTCTTGGTGACCGAAGCGATGCCGAACAGCGTTTCCGGTGTTATCTTCGCCTTGCGATCATATTGACGCAGCCCGTAGGTGCGGGTGGTGATCTTGTCGTCCTGGACGATGGCGATCGCGACGCCGGGGATCGACCAGTCGCGGCGCATCTGTTCGACATAAGCGTCATATTCGGGAGAGAAGGGGGCCGGCGACGGTTCCGCCGTGGCCGGCACTGACGCCACCAGCATGGTCGCAATGGCCGCAGCCATCGAGATATTCCTGATCAGCCACAGGCGGTGTCGCGGCTGGTTGGGCAAAGCGTCCATTCTGATCATCCCCAATTTTCATCGGGGATTGGTCCGAATCCGTCACCGCGACAAGGACAAGGCCGCAGCGTGGCATTGAGCATGATTTCGCGCCGACGGAAATTCGGCGTTGCTGCTAGTTTTGGCGGTTTTGCGCTACTGCAGGGATATGCGGGAAATTTCGACATGATTTCCACCGATCTTCGCGATCCGCGTAAGGCCGGACATGCTGCTTCCCGCTGGCACTCGTCCAGCAATATGCACCCAGCTCTTGCCGCTCCCCGGGGGGCAAATGGCAATCTCCGACCCCGACATTCAGCCTGGTGCGGGCCCCGGTTTATGGCTTGGTCGAGCTCAGCAGATTGTCGCGCAACCTGGAGACGGTCTGCTGGACCCTGGCGAAATCGTCACCCAGGCCCGTTGCCTCGATCAGCTCGGATGCGCTGTCTTCGACCTGTCGCTGCAGATTGCGGCCCGCGGGCGTCACGTTGACGCGGACCTGGCGCTCGTCGGACGGATCGCGTCGACGGTCGACCAGGCCCAGCTGCTCCAGCTTCTTGAGGATGGGGGTCAGCGTGTTGGATTCGAGGAACAGCTTGTCGCCCAAGTCGCCGACCCTCTGATTGTCTTCCTCGCCCAGCGCGACCAGCGTCACATATTGGGTGTAGGTCAGGCCAAGCCTGTCGAGGATCGGCCGATAGGCGCGCCCAAAGGCGAGGTTGGCCGAATACACCGCAAAACAGAGGAAATCGCCCAGCCTGGCGGACTCCTGTGGATTTTTATCGCGCGCCATCGGTGCTGCTCCAGTCAATAAAGGCCCATCTAAAGCATGCCATGATCCGCTGGAAGCGCATCATGGCATGCTTTAGGCTTTTGTTTTGTCGCGATTTTCGAGTCGTTCGATGATTCCATCGAACTACAAATCGCTCTAAAGCGCATCCGATTGAATCGGAAGGGCTCGAACGACGCCCATTGCCGGGCGCCGTCCGTGCGGTCGACGTCAGGCGAAGGCCGGCTCAAGCACATTCACCTCGACCTCGATGTTGCCGCGGGTCGCCTTCGAATAGGGGCAGATCTGGTGCGCGAGATCGACCAGATCCCGGGCCAGCTCGATGTCGATGCCGGGGACCGTGACGTCGAGCTTGGCACGCAGGAAGAATTCGGTGCCTTCCATCAGCAGGTCGATCTTCGCGTCGATCGTCGGGGTCTCGGGCAGCGCGACCTTCATCTGGGCGGCGGCAAGCCCGATCGCACCGATGAAGCAGCCCGACCAGGCGGCGCCGAAGAAGTTTTCCGCGGCGGGGTGCGGATCGGCCAGCTGCAGGTCGAGGAAGCCGTCGGCGCTGCGGGTATAGCCATTGGCGCCGCCGACATTGTGGGTGGTTCCGGAATAGATGGTCTTGGCAGTCATGTTCATTCCTTTCTTCACATAGATAGATCGTATCCGATTAAAGCGGATGCGATCTATCTATGTGAGTCGCGGATAAGAGTCAAGCGCGATTAAATCGGATGCGATGTAATGAGATTGATGCGCTTATCCGCGGCTTGCGGGGCGCGGCAGCGCGTTGCGCGATGATTTAATCGAATCTGTCGTGCAATTCTGGTCTTGTGATCGATTTTGCAACTCTCTCTGATGAACGCAGATTGTTTCCCGCAAGCGGATGATAAGAATAGCTTGGACGGGCGGGGAATCGGAGAGGAGGAAATCCATGGATGCGACGACAAGCGGCAGCCCGTTGAGCGATCCGGGCAAGGAGCCTGCGGCACTGCGATCGCTGCTGGGCCGAACCAACCGGGACTGGTGGCCCAACCAGCTCTCGCTCGACATTCTCCATCAGAACGGCCTGACCGGCAATCCGATGGGCGACGGCTTCGATTATGCGAAGGCGTTCAAGTCGCTCGATTATGCGACGGTGAAGAAGGACCTTCACGCGCTGATGACCGACAGCCAGCCCTGGTGGCCGGCGGATTATGGCCATTACGGACCTTTCTTCATCCGGATGGCCTGGCACAGCGCGGGCACCTATCGCACCGGTGACGGCCGTGGCGGCGCCTCTTCGGGCTCGCAGCGCTTCGCGCCGCTCAACAGCTGGCCCGACAACGCCAATCTCGACAAGGCACGCCGGCTGCTCTGGCCGATCAAGCAGAAATATGGCCGCAAGCTTTCCTGGGCCGATCTGCTGATCCTGGCGGGCAATGTCGCGATCGAATCGATGGGCGGGCCGGTCTTCGGCTTTGGCGGCGGGCGCGAGGACGTGTTCGAGCCCGAAAAGGACATTTACTGGGGCACCGAGGAGGAATGGCTGGGCGCCACCCGGATCGAGGAGGCATCGGGCAGGGCGCTCGAAAACCCGCTCGCCGCGATCCAGATGGGCCTGATCTACGTCAATCCCGAGGGGCCGGGCGGCAAGCCCGATCCGATGATGTCGGCGCGCGACATCCGCGAGACCTTCGCGCGCATGGCGATGGATGACGAGGAGACGCTGGCGCTGACTGCCGGCGGCCACACGTTCGGCAAATGCCATGGCGCCGGCGACGCCTCCAAGGTGGGCGCCGAGCCCGAGGGCGCGGATATCGCGCAGCAGGGGCTTGGCTGGCAGAGCGGTCATGAAAGCGGCGTGGGCGATCACACCATCACCAGCGGCCTGGAGGGGCCGTGGACGCCGACGCCGATCCAATGGTCGATGAACTATTTCCGCATGCTGCTCGACTATGAATATGATCTGGTGAAAAGCCCGGCCGGTGCCTGGCAATGGCAGCCCAGGGACCAGAAGCCCGAGGATTTGGCGCCCGGCGCGCACAGCCCCGAGCGGCGCGTGCCGACAATGATGACTACCGCCGACATGGCGTTCAAGGTCGATCCGAAATATCGCGAGATCTCGGAACGGTTCCGCGCCAATCCCGACCAGTTCGCCGATGCCTTCGCGCGCGCCTGGTTCAAGCTGACGCATCGCGATATGGGGCCGAAGGTCCGGTATCTCGGGCCGGAGGTGCCGGCCGAGGATTTGATCTGGCAGGATCCGATCCCGGCGGTGGATCATGCGCTGATCGGCGATGCCGAGATCGCCGATCTCAAGAACAGGATCCTCGCATCGGGCCTGACCGTCGCCGACCTCGTCCAGACGGCCTGGGCCTCCGCCTCTACCTTCCGTGGTTCGGACAAGCGCGGCGGCGCGAATGGCGCGCGCGTCCGCCTCGCGCCGCAAAAGGACTGGGCGGTCAACCAGCCCGACCAGCTTGCCCGCGTGCTCGGAGTGCTCGAAACCATCAAGGGTGATTTCGACGCCACGGTGCAAGGCGGTAGAAAGGTCAGCCTGGCCGACCTCATCGTGCTCGGCGGTACGGCTGCTGTCGAGAAGGCGGCGAGGGATGCGGGCCATGACGTGACGGTGCCGTTCGCGCCTGGCCGTGCCGATGCCACGCAGGACCAGACCGATGTCGAGAGCTTCGAACCGCTGGAACCCAGGGCCGATGGTTTCCGCAATTACCTATCGGTGCGCTTCAGCGTGCCGACCGAGGAATTGCTGATCGACCGTGCGCAACTGCTCGGCCTCAGCGCGCCGGAGATGACGGTGCTGGTGGGCGGCCTGCGCGTGCTCGGCGCCAATCATGGCGGTTCGAGCCATGGCGTGCTGACCGATCGGCCCGGCCAGCTCACCAACGACTTCTTCGTCAACCTGCTCGACATGGGCACGGCCTGGAAGGAAGTCAGCGATCGTGGCGACGAGGTCTTTGTCGGCACCTGCCGCAAGACCGATGCGGAGAAATGGACCGCCACCCGTACCGATCTCGTGTTCGGCTCCAACTCGCAGCTCCGGGCATTGTCCGAAGTCTATGCGGCGAGCGACGCGGGCGGGAGTTTCGTCGCCGATTTCGTCGCGGCCTGGACGAAGGTGATGAACGCCGATCGCTTCGACCTGCGCGCCTGACGGCTGGTCGGTCGCGATACACCCCTGTCACGGCTTTCCCGCGCCGTGGCGGGGGACGCGCCGCCGCGTCAGCAGGGCCGGCTTATGATGTGGAATATGGGCCATGCGCCGCCTGCCTTCCGAAAGACCAACCGGATCAGGTTGGTGACCCCTACGGGAATCGAACCCGTGTTTCAGCCGTGAAAGGGAGCCCTAAAGACGGTCATGGACGTCCATGGATATCAGTAAAATCAATCAGTTAGTGAAAAAATTAGCCTGTCAAATCCGGCGAAGTCCAGCTATTTCTATGGACTAAGTTTTGGCCCCGGAACCCCCATGCCCCGTGTTTCAGCCGACCTCCGGCTTCAGGACAGAAGTGCGCGCGCACGCCTCAAGGTGCGCCACAGCCCCTATTGGCGCGCGATCTGCGAAGGCCATCATGTCGGCTATCGCAAAGGCGCCCGCTTCGGCGTCTGGATGGCGCGTTACCGTCCGCCGGGACACGGCAACGGCATCAAGCGCACGCTCGGCGCCGCCGACGATCTCGGCGACGCCAATGGCGACACCATCCTCAACTGGCGCCAGGCACTGGAAAAAGCCACGCACTGGTTCGAACTCCAGCAAAAAAGCGGCCCCGAAACCGCGCTCAATCCCGACATCACCGTTGCCGAGGCCGTCGATACCTATATCACGATGCGCGATGCCCGCCGCGCCTCGCAGGCCGGCCGCGAAGTGCGCTCGGACGCCTCGCACAAGCTGACGCGCCACGTCCTCCGGGACGGCCACCTTGCCCGCCTGCCGCTCGCCAGACTCACCGAAGCCGATCTCAAGGCCTGGCAGCTTCGAATCCTACGAAAACGAACGAGCATCCAGCGGATCGTCAATGACCTGAAAGCCGCGCTCAACGCCGCCTGGGTCGAGCATCGCCGCGCGCTTCCCGGCGACCTGCCGATCGTGATCAGGCACGGGCTCATCGTCGAGGCGCCCGCGGTCGCCCGGGCCAAGGCGCGTGACAACCAGATCCTTTCCGACGAGCAAGTGCGCCGGATCGTCGCCGCCGCGCTTGATCTCGACGCGGACTTCGGGCGGCTCGTGACGTTGCTGGCGGCCACGGGCGCGCGGTTCGCGCAGCTCCGGCGCATGTGCGTCGGCGACGTCCAGGCCGGGCAGGGGCGGGTGATGGTGCCGGAATCGTTCAAGGGCAAGAAGCACGCGACCGCCTATATCCGGGTGCAGGTCGGCGCCGATACGCTTGGCGTCCTCGCGCCTGCGATCGAGGGGCGGTCGCCAGGCGCGTCACTGCTCGAGCGTTGGCGCCATGTCCAGGTCAAGACCGATGACCGCCGGAACCCGACGCAGGTCTGGGAGCGGAGCGAACGCGGTCCCTGGGGCACCCCTTCCGAAATGACGCGACTATGGCACCAGGCATGCGCCGCCGCCGAGGTTCCCGCCAGCACCATTCCCTATGCGCTCCGGCATTCGTCGATCGTTCGCGGGCTTCGGTTCGGGTTGCCGATCCGGCTCGTCGCCGCCCTCCACGACACGTCGGTCGCGATGATTGAGCGGCATTATTCGCGCTGGATCACCGAAGGACTCGACGAGCTCGCCGCGCGCGCGGTCGTGCCGCTGGTCGGCTCGGCGGGCGTGCTGCCTTCTGCTCCGCGGATCCCGGATCGGATCCTGGTATAGCAATGGCGCCACTGCCAGATTTCATGCTGTTCCCCGGCTCCATTTCAGGGATGAGTCGATATCGACCAATCGGACAATCGCGGGAGAGGGAGGGGCATGGCGACATTGCTGAGCAGCCTTCGCCTGTTGTTCCCCGACCTTGGCCGACACAAAAATCCATTCGACGAACCGCCAGCCCTCCCAGCCGACATCTTCGCTTTCGCGTCTAATCTCGTCGATGCCAGTGGCGCCAGCGCTCCTGTCCAGCGATCATCGAGCCGTCCGACGAGGCGGCGCTCGATCATCTGAGGATGCCGGCATGCTAGACTCCATAGCGCTTGTTGCCGCCGCTCGTGATGCAATAGCGACCGCCACGTGGACCGATGCAGACGCGGCTTCCGCTGCAAGGGCAACCGCCACTGCCATAGCTTCGCGACTTTCGTGTTGTGGATGATCTCGCCTTCCAGCTCTTCGCCCTGGCGGGCCGGGTGGCTTTGGTGCGCCGCGGCTGTGATGCAAAATAGTTCGCCGCGCTTGCGCCGGTGGCAGCTGCCGTGGCGGCGGTGCCGATGGAGGCCGTGCCGCCCGTCGATGGCGAGGATGAAAGAAACGCGCTCGAAACCCAGCAGGGCGGCGAGCCTTCCAGTTTCGACCAGTCGTTCATTTCCTCCAGTACCGTGACTGAGGTACCGCGCGCCAATGCCTTGAGCGGTGTCGCTGTCGAGGAGGCGCTTAACCTGCAGTTGAGCGAGCGTGCATCAACATAGCGCTGCGCACCGCCCGCTGGCGTTGCCGCATCAAGGCCCGGGGGCGACTGTTTCGACGAGCATTGGCCTATTATGGCGAAACCCACGATCGCCGCGATCAGCCAGCCGAAACAGCCGGCGCCTGATGTTTGAGACCCTGATTGCGCCATCTTCCCCCTCCAGATGAGCGACCGATGTCCTGCGGGCCGGTTATTCGATACGACGTCTTACGGATCCGGCGATATCCCATGCCCCCGCATGTCGGTCCTTTGAAGAGCCTAGCTGCCTGCGGGCGAAGGGCAATCATTGATGCATCCAGAGTGAGCGGTACTCTTCAAACTGGGCGGGCTGGGTAATGCCCGAGAGGAACGCAATCTTCCGCAAGACCGCGCGGAATTTCAACTCGGTGATGGCGATCGCGACCGTCCAGTCGTCCGACGCGAAGAAGGTGATCACCGTGCGCGGCACCGCGTTCGAGAAGGCCGCCAAGGACGGCGGCTCGGCTTCGGTCGAGGCAGTCTCGGGGAAGGGCGATGCGGGTCTGTCGAGCTTCGTCGGCGCCGAGATCGCCAAGAGCGAGCGCCCCGAGCTCACCAGCGCGAAGATCATCGTCTCGGGCGGCCGTGCGCTGCAGAACAGCGAGAACTTCCACAGCATCATCGAACCCCTGGCCGACAAGCTGGGCGCGGGCGTCGGCGCAAGCCGCGCGGCGGTCGATGCGGGCTATGTCCCCAACGACTATCAGGTCGGCCAGACCGGCAAGATCGTCGCACCGGAAGTCTATATCGCGATCGGCATTTCGGGTGCGATCCAGCACCTCGCCGGCATGAAGGACTCCAAGACGATCATCGCGATCAACAAGGACGAGGACGCCCCCATCTTCCAGGTCGCGGACATCGGCCTGGTCGGCGATCTGTTCAGGATCGTCCCGGAACTGACCGGCAAGCTGTAGTTTGGCCGCTTTCTGTTGGGCGCGCTGCTTCAATGATGCCGCAGCGTGATGAACGTCCTATTCAGCCGTCCACCCGCCATCAACAACCAGCGAGCTTCCCGTCACCAATGCGGACGCGTCGCTTGCCAGGTAGAGCACGGCGCCCATCAGGTCCTCGGGCCGGCCGATCCGGCCCATTTTGATTTTCTGCAGGATACTTGCCCTGAAACCGCTGTCCGCCAGGAACGGCCGGGTCATCGGCGTTTCGATGAAGGTGGGGGCGATCGTGTTGGATCGGATGCCGTGCGGGGCGAGATCGAGCGCGAAGGCTTTGCTCATTCCCTCGATTGCCCATTTCGACGCGCAGTAGAGCGAGCGGTTGGGCGCGCCGACATGGCCCATCTGGCTGCCGATATGGATAAGGCTGCCCGCGATCCCAGCATCGATCATCCGCCGCGCACAGGCCTGGCTGACGAAGAACACCGATTTCACGTTGAGATCCAGCACCGCGTCGTAATCGGCCTCGCCGACATCGACCATTGGCATCGGCCGGTTCGTCCCGGCATTGTTGACCAGGATGTCATGAGCTTGGTGACTGGCGAAGAAGGCACCGACGGCGACCAGATCCGACACGTCGAGCACCACTGCTTCGGCTTGGCCGCCGGCATCCCGGATCGCCTGCGCCACGCCTTCGATCTCGCCCGCTGAGCGTGCCGCCAGCGTGACATGCGCGCCGGCCTCGGCAAGGGCTGCAGCAAGCGCGACGCCGATGCCGCGCCCGGCGCCGGTCACTATCGCCCGGCGGCCGTCCAGGCGAAAGCTCGGCGTTTTCGGCAGTGCCATCTCAGGCGGCGACCGGCTCGGCACGCCCGGCATAGGGCACGTCACGATGGCCATGGCGGCGCACCCGGATATTGGCCTGCTCGCCATGGCCCGCAAAGCCCTCCAGCGCGCACAGCCGGCTGCAATATTCACCGATCATCGCGGAGGCCTCGTCCGTCAGCACCCGCTGATAGGTGCAGGTCTTGATGAACTTGCCGACCCACAGGCCACCGGTATAGCGCGCCGCCTTTTTCGTCGGGAGCGTGTGATTGGTGCCGATCACCTTGTCCCCGAAACTGACATTGGTGCGCGCGCCCAGGAACAGTGCGCCGTAATTGGTCATATTCTCGAGGAAATAATCCGGCTTCGCGGTCATCACCTGGACATGCTCGGATGCGATCTCATCGGCGATGCGCACCATCTCGGCATCGTCCTCGGCCAGGATGACCTCGCCGAAATCTTCCCAGGCCTGGCGGGCGACGCCAGCGGTGGGCAGCACAAGCAGCAGGCGTTCGATCCACGCCAGCGTGTCACGCGCCAACGACTCCGACGTGGTCAGCAGGATCGCCGGGCTGTCCGGGCCATGCTCGGCCTGGCCGAGCAGGTCGGTCGCCGCCAGTTCGCCGTCGCATCCCGCGTCGTCGGCGATCACCAGCGTCTCTGTGGGGCCGGCGAACAAATCAATGCCCACCCGGCCGTAAAGCTGGCGCTTGGCTTCGGCGACATAGGCGTTGCCGGGACCGACCAGGATATCGACCGGCGCGATCGATTGCGTGCCCAGCCCCATCGCCGCCACCGCCTGGATGCCGCCCAGGCAATAGATCTCGTCGGCGCCGGCCATGGCCTGCGCCGCGACGATGGCGGGGGCGGGCTTGCCGCCAAAAGGCGGCGCGCAGGTCACCACGCGCGGCACGCCCGCAACCTTGGCAGTGATGACCGACATATGCGCGGAGGCGAGCAGCGGATATTTGCCACCCGGCACATAGCAGCCCGCGGCATTGAGCGGCAGGTTGCGATGGCCGAGCACCACGCCAGGCAGCGTCTCCACCTCCACATCCCGCATGCTTTCCCGCTGGATGTGGGCGAAGTTGCGCACCTGCGCTTGTGCGAATTCGATGTCCTTCAGATCCTGGGGAGAAAGCGTGTCGATACACGCCTGAATCTCGGCCTGGCTCAGCTGATAATCGTCGCGATCCCAGCCATCGAAGCGGATCGACAAGTCACGCACCGCATCATCGCCGCGCGCCTCGATCCCGGCCAGGATCTCCTCCACCGTGTCGCGCACCTGGCGGCTGGTTTCCGCCTTCGCTTCGGCGCTCGCGCCGCGTTTGATCCAAATTGCCATAGGTCCTCGCTGATCTCGAAAAAACGGGAAAGAAAAAGGTTGTCAGGCCTTCATCCGCCGCCATCCCCAGACCAGGCAGATGACGGCGGGGATGATGGCCAGTTGCGACAGGAGCAGTGCCTGCTGCACCGATTGCTCCGCGCCCACGCCCCAGACGACCAGTTGGTCACTGAGCGCGCCGACGAAGAATGGGGCCATGGCGGTGCCCAGGAACACCTGGGTGACGATATAGACGGCCGAAGCGGTCGCCCGGATATTGGGCGGCACCTGGCTGCTGACATTCGCCGCCGCCGGGGCCAGCCACATCGCGCTGAAAAAGTTGAACGGCACCGTCCATGCATAGGCGGCGGCGGTGGAGCCGCTCAGTAGGCAGGCGATGAGCGCGGCGGACCCACACGTGATCGCCGCCGCCGAAAAGACCAGCCTGACCCGCTCGCCATGACGCAGAATCAGCCGATCGGTGAGCAGCGCGCCCAGCGTGATGCCGCTGAACCCGCCCAGCGCATAAGAGAGGCCAAGCATCAGCCCGACATCGGCGGGTGCCGCCCCCAATGTGCGCTGGAAATAGACCGCCAGCCACGCCAGCGGGCCGATTGTCAGGAAGCAGCAGCCGGCAAAGCCGCCAAAGCCGAGCAGCAGCGATCGGTTACCGAAGATCGCCCTGAACCCGTCGGGATCGACCGCGCGGAATTTCTGCGTCCAAGTGCAGACCGCGTAGACGCCGAACGCCAGCACGCCCCATTGCAGGTGATCGCCGGTCAGCCACCCGACCAGAGCGCCGACGAGCGCGGCGGCCAGGGCGATGGCGAAATTGACAAGGAGCGCCCGCCGGCCCGCCACGCGGTAGAGTATCAGTGCCCCGGTGGTCGGCAGCATCGTGAGCGTTTCGATCGCGATGGTCCGCATCGGCCGGCGATCCGCCACGATGGCTTGCCCGTCCAGCGCGCCCCGGACGGGCTCGCGAAGGGCCGCGACGAACAGGGCGAGCAGCAGCCCGGGGCAGCCGACGATCACGAACGCCGCCTGCCACGCCTTCAGCTGCAGCGGCGCCTGGGCGGGATCGGGATAGGCCGCAGTCCAGGCGGAAAGGACCCAGCCGCCCAAAGTGAGGCCCAGGCCCGCGCCGATGAATAGCCCGCTGGTGTAGATGGCAATGGCCGTGGTGCGCTGATGCTTCGGGAAATAGTCGCACAGCAGCGAATAGACCGCTGGCGAGGCGCTGGCCTCACCAACCCCCACGCCCATGCGACACAACGCCAGGAAGCCGAAGCTGCGCGCCGCGCCGGAAAGCGCGGTCATCACGCTCCAGGCGGCCAGTCCGATGCTGACCAGCCGGGTTCGGTTCACAATGTCTGCCGCTTTGCCCAGCGGGATGCCGAACACCGCGTAGAATACCGCGAACGAGGTTCCCAGCAGGAAGCCGATCTCGGAATCCGAGATGCCGAGATCATGCTTGATGCTTTCGGCCAGGATCGCGAGGATCTGCCGATCCAGCAGGTTGAAGACATAGACCAGCATCAGGATGAACAGCACATAGGCCTTGTAAGCGCCGCTGGCAGGCCCCGGCTGGTCAAGTTCGGTCGTCAAATCACGCGCTCCAAACCAGGCGGGTGGCCGCCGTGCGACCGGCCACCCGCCAATCTGTCAGAATTGGAAACCGAATGTCACGCCGATGGTCCGGGGCGCACCGAGATAGGCCGCCCGGAACGTGCCGATATCGGTACCCGACGAATAGAAGACCTTGTTCGTCAGGTTTTTGCCGTACAGTGAGATGCGGTATTTCTTGTCGGCAGTGGTGAAGCCCAGATTGGCGCTCAACAGGCCGTAAGGCGCGAAGAAGAAGGTGTTCGTGTCGTTGCCGGCCCGTTCGGCGGTGTGATCGAAGGCGATCTGGGCATTGATGCTGCCCGCCGATCCGATCTCCGTTTCGTAGGCCGCCGCGATCGAATAGACCCATTTGGGCACGCGGGTGAGCTTCAGGTTGCGCGCCAGCGCCGGGTCGGGAATGCCGTCCCCGGTCAGGTCCAGGCCGTTATATTCGCCGTATTTCGCATCGGTATAGGCCAGGCTGCCGCTCAGCGACAGGCCGTCGACCGGCACCGCCACCAGATCCGCCTCCACGCCCTGGATGCGCGCGCTGGCGGCATTGATCGTGCGCTGCCGCGCCTGATCGTCCAGCACCTGGCGTTGCAGGTTGCGGAAGTCGTTGCGGTAGAGTGACAGGTTGGCGCGGACACGCCGGTCGAGCCACTCGCTCTTGATGCCCAGTTCATAGGCGTCGACATTCTCGGGATCATAAGGGCCCGCCGGGCCGATCGAGTTGCGCAGGTTGTAGCCGCCGGAGCGGAAGCCGCGCGTATAGGAGGCATAGAGCGTCAGATCGTCGGACGGCTGAAATTTCAGCGCAGCCTTGGGCGTGAAATCCCGCCAGCTCGTGCTGTCGTCTGTGCCGAAATTGCAGACCGTGACGCTGGTATTGCACTGGCCGAAATTGGCGACACGGGCATGCTTGCGCTCGATCGTGTAGCGCCCGCCGAGCGTGAGGGTGAAGCGATCGATGAAGCGCCAGTCGGCCTGGGCGAAGACGCCGCCGGCTGTATGGTTCAGCATGCCCCGGCCGCTTGGCGTGCTGCGGGACGTGTTGCTGGTGATGACGCGCGCTTCCTTATAGTCGATGGTCTGGTGGAAGATGTTGGCGCCCACCGTCAGATCGATGCGCGAGCCGATTTCACCGGCATAGACGATCTCGCCGACCAGCTGCTCCTGCCGCAGTCCCGTGGGGTCGACGAAGTGGAACAGCGGGGCGGCGGTGCCGTCCAGCTCGGCCTGATTGTCCACCTTCAGCTTGCGATAACCGGCATTGGCGGTGATCTTGCCGGCGCCCACATCGAACACCGTTTCACCCGTCACCTGCCGCCACTGGGTTTCGGTATGGGTGTAGAAATCGGTGACTAGATCGAACTTGCCGGTCGGCACGGGCGGGGCGATGTTGGCGGCCGGCGCCTTGATCAGCAGGTTCTTGATCGGCGTGCCGCGATCGGTTTCCTTGCCGACCTCGCCGATCAGCGTGAAGGTGACGACGTCGCTCGGCTTCCATTCGAGCACCGGGCGGACGATCAGGCTCTCCATTGCGGCGATGCGGTTGCGGGGATTGACCGCGTTAGAAAACAGGCCGTCGCGATCGCGGTAGAGGATCGCGATCTTGCCGTTCAGCGAACCCTGAACGATCGGCGCCTCGATCGAGATCTTGGCCGATTTGTCGTCGAAGGACGCATAGCCCAGCTCGCCGCGTACCTGGAATTCGCCCGATGGCCGCCGCGTACGCACCAGCACCGCGCCGCCCGTGACGTTGCGGCCGAACAGTGTGCCTTGCGGGCCGCGCAGGATCTCGACCGACTCCAGATCGAACAGATCGGTGAGCGCACCGATGTTCACGCCCTGATAGATGCCGTCGACGAAGACGCCCACGGTCGGGTCGTCGGACGGGTTGGTCGTATTGATGCCGATCCCGCGGATGTAGAAATTGGCCGAGGCGGGGAAGGTGCCGTTCGTATCGAGCTGCACGCCCGGTGAACGGCGGCCCAACTCGACCAGATTGACGATATGGTTGGATTCGATCTGCGCACCGGTGAAGGCGGAGACCGAAACGGCGACATCCTGCAGCGCTTCAGCCCTGCTCTTGCGCGTGCCGGTGACGACGATCTCGTCAAGTTCGCCGCTTCGCGCCGAAGTTTCCGATGCCGCCGCGTCCTGCGCCCGTGCGGGCTGTGCCAGCAGCATCGGCGCCAGCGCCACGCTTGCCGCCAATGCGGTCCGGATCAGGTTCGCGCGATAATGCCCCATGTCATTTGTCATCATAACCCCTTCCCTTGGTCTGTCATTGTGATGTTGATGATTTTGAACGATGCCTCATGATTCATGATTCCGGCCGAAAACGCCTCGCGTGATCGCTCCGGCCAACCGGAAATGCAGTTCGGTCGCGGCGATTCCCATGGCATCGGCCGCCTCGTGCAGGCCGATGGTCTCGCCCCGCTGCGATCCGATCACCGTCACTTCATCGCCGATCACGGGTGCGTCGATGCCGGTGAGGTCAACGATCGAGTGGAACAGGGTGCGCGCGATCACGGGCACGCGGCGACCACGCACCAGCACGTTGCCGAGCGCGGGGCCGGTGGACAATCCGTCATTCCATCCCAGCGGGAATACGCCGGTCGCGCCGTCCGCCGGCAGCATGACGCCCGATCCATACCCTACCGACAGGGTCTGCGCCTCGGCGATCCGGTTGATCTGGATGATCGGGCTGGTGACGCCGCGCAGCACCGGTGCGAAGTCTGGTGCCGCCGATACCGGCAACATGCCGTAGAGCAGGCTGCCGGGATGGGCGGCGGAATAGGGCAGGCGGGGGCGCCAAACGAGGCCATGGCTGGCGGCGGCCATCAGCACCTGCGCGTCGCCGAACGCGGCGCGCAGTTTCGCGCCGAAGCCGTCGAAGCGCTGCAGCCCCTCATCGAACAGCTGCAAGGCGCGGCTGCCGAAATGGGTATAGCCTCCCAGGCACCGCGGCTGGGCGCGCTGCGCCTCGCGCGCCAACAGGCTATCGAAGGCGGGATGATCCAGGCCGAACCGGCCGAAGCCGCAATCGAATTCGAACATGAAGCGCGCCGCGTCCAGCCCGTCCAGCGCTTCATAGGCCGCCACACTGTTCACCGTCACGATCACGCCCCGGCACGCGATCTCCGCGAGGAGAGCGGGCGGGCAGGCGGTGAATAGCAGGATCGGATGGGCAGGGGCGGCGGCTTTAGCGCGCAGCGCTTCCCCGATCGTGCCGACGCAGAAACCGTCGACGCCCGCGCCAAGGCCCAGGCGCATGGCGCATTCGATCCCCAGGCCGTAGCCGTCGGCTTTCACGACTTGGTAGAGCGCAGCCCCCGGTGGCATAAGCGTGCGGGCGCGGGCGACATTACCGGCAAAGGCGCGCGCATCGATCGCGATGACGTTGCCGCGGTCGTCAGCGCATTCGTCCTCTCGCGATTGGGGCAACATATGCACCAGATCCTCCCATGTTTGCTATGAGTGATGACTCACAACTCACGTCGATTTGTCATACGTGAGCGGGCTGCGCAACTCATTTCTGGAATCGACGCGAATCTGGCATTACGTGGCCGTGTCGGACAATATCCGCTAAAATCCGCTTGCGCCTCGATCAGATTTCTGCGACTCGAATACGTGAGTCATGATTCATAGTTCATGACAATTCGTGCAAATCATTTCGGGAATGGCAATGACGCGGCAACGAAGCTATCGGGTGGGTGCGGATATCGGGGGGACGTTCACCGATATCGTGATCATGTCGTCAACGGGCGAGATCTTCAAACGCAAGCAATCCTCCACGCCGGATGATTATTCGCGCGGGATCGTGATCGGCCTGGGCGAACTGATGCAGGCAGAAGACATCCCCGCCAACGCGATCGTCGAGCTCGTCCACGCGACGACAGTGGCAACCAATACCGTGCTGGAAGGCAAGGGCGCGCGCACCGCATTGATCACCACGCGGGGGTTTCGCGACGTGCTGGAGATCGGCCGCGTGCGCGTGCCGCGGCTGTACGACCTGGATTATGAGAAGCCCAAGCCGCTGGCGCTGCGCCGGCACCGCTATGAGGTGGACGAGCGGGTGCTGGCCGATGGCAGCATCCTGACCCCGCTGGACAGTGGCGCGCTAAGCGCCATCGCCGACGACCTCCTGGCCGAGGACGTGGAGGCGGTGGCGATCTGCCTGCTCAACAGCTATGCCAATCCGGTTCATGAACAGGCGATCCGCGATGCGCTGGAAGCGCTGCTGCCGCCCGACATCTTCGTCACCTGCTCGTGCGACGTGCTGCCGGAGATCCGGGAGTATGAACGCACCAGCACCACCGTGGTGAATGCCTATCTGGGGCCGATCGTCCGCAAATATCTCGATGCCCTGTCGGGGCGGCTGCGCGGTATCGGCGTTTCGTGCCCGATCCGCATCATGAACAGCGCGGGCGGGCTGATGAGCATCGAGGCCGCCTCGCGCAAGCCGGCCTATATCATCGAATCCGGACCCGCGGCGGGCGTGATCGCCGGGGCCTATATGGCGAACCTGGCGGGTTATCCCGACGTGATCACCGTCGACATGGGAGGGACGACTGCGAAGGCCGCGCTGATCGAGGCGGGTGAGCCCGCGCGCACCACCGAATATGAGGTGGGCGCCGGCATCAACGTTTCCAGCAAGCTGGTGAAGGGGGGCGGCCATTCGGTGAAGCTGCCCTTTATCGACGTGTCCGAGATTGGCGCGGGCGGCGGCAGCCTGATCGGGTTTGACGGCGGCGGGCTGCTCACGGTGGGCCCGGAAAGCGCGGGATCGGTGCCGGGGCCGGTCTGCTACGACAATGGCAATGACACCCCGACGTTGACCGACGCCTTCATTACCCTGGGCTATCTGAACCAGGATGCGATCGCGGGCGGCGCCGTGCGGCTGAATGCGGCCAGGGCGCGCGCGGCGCTGGACGCGGTCGTCGCCCGGCCGATGGGGCTGAGCACCGAGGATGCCGGGTTGGGCGTGCAGGCGATTGCCACCGCCACCATGTCACGGGCGGTGAAGGCGGTCTCCACCTATTGCGGGCGCGATCCGCGCGATTTCGCGCTGTTCGCCTTTGGCGGCAACGGCCCGATGATCGCCAACCAGATCGCCCGCACGATGGGCATCCGGACCGTGATCATCCCGCCCAGCCCCGGCGTGTTCAGCGCGATGGGATTATTGTTCTCGGCGATCGAGCATGAATTCACCGCCACCGATTTCCGCCCGCTGGTGGCCGATGCGGGCGAAAGCTTCGCGGCCGGATTCCGCCGGCTGCAGGGCCGCGCGCACGATGTGATGGCCGTGGAGGGCTATGCGGACGAGGCGCTGGAGAGCGAATGGTACGCGGATCTGCGCTATCAGGGGCAGGCCTATGAACTGACCACCCCGGTGCCCGCAGGCGAGGACGGCGCTACGCTGCTCGCCACCGCGCTCGACAATTTCCATGCCGAGCATCACCGCACCTATGGCCATGCCAATCCCGCCAATCCGGTTGAGCTGGTCAGCTATCGCGTGAAGATGCGCGTGGTGCGCGATCAGTCCGGAGACATGGATCATTGGACGGTGGCGGCCAGCGATGCCGCGCACGGCGCGCGGCGCGCGGTCTTCCCAGGCGAGCAGCCGGATGAGATCCCGGTCTTCAACCGCGGCCATCTGGTGGCGCAGGCGCGGCCGGGGCCCTTCATCGTAGAGGAATATGATTCCACCTTTGTCGTCCCGCCCGGTTGCACCGCGCAGGTTGACAGCTTCGGCAACATCGTCGTGACCTTGGGGAGTGAAATCCGATGATCGCATCCGATCCTATCACGCTGGAAATCGTGAAGAACGCGCTCAGTTCGCTGGCGGACGAGATGGCGCTGGTGATCCTGCGCAGCGCCTATTCGCCGATCGTGCGCGATTCCATGGATTATTCGACCGCGATCTGCGACCGCAATGGCGAGATCGTCGCGCAGGGGCTGACCAACCCGATCCATCTGGGCGCGTTCCCCGATGTGATGCGCATCCTTGTCGAGCAGCATCTTTCGGGCATGAAGCCCGGCGACGCCTTCCTGGTGAACGATCCCTATGGCGGTGGCGGCATGCATCTGCCGGACGTGTTCCTGATCAAGCCGCTGTTCATCGACGGCGCGCTGGAGGGATTTGCCGGAACGCTGGTGCATCATTCCGATATCGGCGGCCTCGCGCCCGGCAGCATGGGCCTGCAGGCGACCGAGATTTTCCAGGAAGGGCTGCGCATCCCGATCGTGAAGCTGTTCGAAGCGGGCGCGATCAACGAGACCACGATCGCGTTCCTGAAGGCCAATTCGCGCACGCCGATCGAGCTGATGGGCGATCTTTCCGCGCAGATTGCCTCGGTTGATGCCTGCGAGCGCGGCTATGTGCAAATCGTGCGCAAATATGGCAGCGCCACGTTCCGGGGCTTCCTGTCCGAACTGCACGATTATGCCGAACGGCTGATGCGCCAGCAGATCGGCGCGATGCCAGACGGGCGCTACGACTATGTCGATTATGTCGACGGGCTGGGCGCCGATCCCCAGCCGATCCGCTTCGAAGTGTGCATCACGATCGCCGGCGACAGCGTGAGCGTGGACTGGACGGGCACCAGCCCTCAGGTGCAGGGCGCGATCAACGGCCCGATGCCGACCACCACATCGATGACCTATGTCGCGCTGCGCGCCGCGATCCATGCCGATATCCCGAACTTCGCCGGCTATATGCGCCCGGTGCGGGTGAGCGCTCCGCTCGGCACGATCGTGAACCCCACGGCACCGGCCGCGTGCGCCGCGCGCGGCGTGATCGCCTATCGTATGCTCGACACGCTGTTCGGCGCGCTCAACAAGGTGCCGGGCAGCCGCATCCCCGCGCTGGGCGAGGGCGGTCCTTCGGTCGTGTCGTTCAGCGGGTGGGACCAGGGCAGGGCCTGGATCATCACCGACGGCATATTGGGTAGCTGGGGTGGCCGATCCGGCAAAGATGGGGTGGACGGAATATCCAGCCCGGGCACGAACCTGTCCAACCAGCCGATCGAACTGATCGAGGCGCGCATGCCGTTGCGCGTGCTGAGCTATGCCTTTGCTCAGGACAGCGGCGGTGCCGGCAAATATCGCGGCGGCCTGGCCATGATCAGATCCTATGAGATGCTGGCGGAGGAAGGGTTGGTGCAGCTCCGTTCGGACCGGCGCGACCATCTGCCGGCGGCCTCCGGCGGGGGGCTGCCGGGAAGTCCGTCCTACACCTGGCTGACGGACGGGGGCGAGCCGCGCATGCTGCCGGTGATGCCGATGGGGCCGATCACGATCTCGGCGGGGGCCCGGCTGGTTCACCTGGCGGCGGGCGGCGCGGGCCTGGGCAACCCCTTCGATCGCGATCCGCAGGCGGTGCTCGACGATGTGCTGGATGGGCGGATCAGCGCGGAGATGGCGCGCGATGCCTATGGCGTGGTGCTGGACGGTGCGGGACGATTGGTCGACGTGCCCGCAACGGCGGCGCTGCGCACGGCGCCGGGGACGGTGGAGCAACTGACCGCGCTGCAACAGGCGATCTTCGCGCGCACCAACAGCGCGGCGCGGCTGCTGGGCTGAGCGGAAGTGGGGCGGCGGTCCCGGTTGCGAGCCGCCGCCCTTCGCATTGACATCTCATGAGCCGCCGTTCACGACGCGTCGCATGACGTCCAAAAAGCCCTTCACCGTTGCTGAGCATCAGTCGTTCAACACGCTGATGATGGCCGCCTGCCAGGTGATCGGCCGGCACGGCTACAAGGGCGCCTCGGTCGCCCGGATCGCCGAAGAGGCCGGGATCTCGCAGGGCCATTGCTATAAATTCTTCAAGTCCAGGGACGATATCCTGGATCATGTGATCATCTGGATCATCGAGCAGTTCGAGAACTGGTCGCGCAAGCCATCGCGCGAGAAGGTGGGCTATCTGGAAAGCGAACACCTCGCGCTCGAGCAGTTCTTCTCATATCAGAAGAAATATCCCTTCTTCTTCCGCATCATGCACGAGGCTGAGGTGGAGACCCCGGTGGCGTGGAAGACGTTCGCGGATCGCCGCCACGATCAATACGTCGTCTCACTGCAGGCAGCGATCGATAGTGGTGAGATTCGCGGCTATAGCGCAGGCCAAGTTGACGATCTGGCGCGATTCCTCTCTGCCGTCCGCAGGGCGATCATCTTCGGCGCCTATGAGGGGGCGATCACCAACAAGGCTCAGGTGATTGAAAATTACGACCTTTTCCTTCACCAAGCGCTTGGTCGCGCTTAATTCCGTCACTCGCATGTGAGAAAGATGGCGCGTAGCGGAGCATGTCCTCTGAAAGCCGGCTGTGTGCTCTTGGCGGGCTTCAGACAGGGCATCATCCCCTGACATCCGGCGACTCCGTGGCCGGGAAGAGCGACGATCTCGGCATCGATCGGTCGGCCCCGTTCGATACTGTGGTGAATGAATTCGCGCGTCGAAGCGATGCGTTACCTCACCAATGCGGCTTGGGCTGGCTCGATAGAGTTGGCGACGGCGTGCCGTGCGAAAGCATTTGTTGAATCGGTTCGATGCCCATTGCCTTGCGATGGTTCGGCATGGGTAGCGTGCTCTCCCGCCCCGCGCGACCGATGATCCGTCTTGCGGGAATCATTTGGCGGGGCGCCGCTGACGCAGGGACGTTCCTTGCGTGGCAACGACTGTCGCATGGCTGGCTATACGGCTGGAGGCGAGTTTCATCTCCGGCCGCGGCGCGGTCACTGCATGTCAACTCGCGATCATGTCCCGAAGTATGCTCTTGGCGATCTTGCCGCCAGAATTGATCGGCAGTTGGTCGAGTATCACCAGTCGCTCGGGGAAATATTCCGGCGAAACGCCGTTGCCGCGGAGGAAGGCGGCCAACGTCGCCACATCGGGCGCGGCAAGGCCGGCATTGAGGCTGGCGAACAGGCAGATCTTTTCGCCGAAGATCGGATCGGGCATGGCCACCGCCGCTGCTTCGCGAATTGCCGGATGCCCTATCGCCGCAGCCTCTACGCCGACGGCGCTGATATTCTTGCCGCCGCGGATGATGAAATCGCCGACGCGGCCGATCACGCGGAGATAGCCGTCATCATCGATCGAGACAATGTCCTCCATGCGCATCGATCCGTCGGGCATGAACAGACCGGCATTGGCCTCGGGATTGTTGAAATAGCCGAGGCCCATGAAGGGGCCATTGCAGAGTGGCTGTCCGTCACCGGGTGGATGACGGTCATTTCCCGAGGCATCGAGCAGCCGGACGCGCATTTCGGGGATGATCCGTCCGGCACTGTTCAGGCGGCGCTCGGTCGGATCGGAGAGCGTCGTATGACTGACTGCCCCGGCCTCGTTGGAGCCGTAAAATTGCAGCACCTTCGCACCGGTCAGGACTTCGAGCCGCTCCACCGCGTGGCGCGGAACCGCTTCGCCGCCGGTATAGACGATGCGCAACGAGGTCAGATCGCTGTCCGCAAGGTCGGGGCTGCTCAGCATCATCTGAATTTGCGTGCTGACCAGACAGAGCATTGACACGCGATGATGCGCAATCGCGGCGAACAGCGCCGAAGTCGTGAAGCGGGGCATCAATATGGTGGGCGCACCCAGCATCGCGGGAATGAAGTGACCGGACCACAGCCCGAAGCCGACCGAGGCCGGCACCGCGCGGAGGAACCTGTCGTTCTCGTTCGGTGCGCAGCCTTTCTGCACGAGCGCCGCCCAGGCGAGCCAGCGGCTCTGCTGATGGGCGACCAGCTTCGGCATGCCGGTGGTGCCCGAGGTGGAGTTGAGCAGGAAGAGCGCGTCGGGAGAACAGCGCCGTTCCTGCAGCACGCGCAAGGTTTCCAGCGGAATCGGGTCGAACCCCGTGGGCACGCCGTCGACACTGATCCGATCGAGCGGGCGCGGCGTCTCCTCAATTATGACATGGTGCTTGAGCGTCCGGCCGGATGCTCGCAGCCGGGCATAGATTGCGCGCATGTCGAGTGCACCTTGAGTGGCGGCGCTGATAAGGGCCGTTGCCCCCGCCATCGCAACGAGGTGGAGGATCTCTTTCTCGCCGGCGCGGGGTGATAGCGCGGTCGCTACAAGGCCGGCTTTCTCGCAGGCCACGAACGCGATGTGGGTCTCGATATCGTCGGGAAGCAGGATCGCGATGCGTTCGCCGGCCATGAAGCCCAGGTCCAGCAGTAATGCCGCTAGCGCATCGGACCGCTCATGATAGTCGCGCCAGTTCAACCTGCGTTGGCCGGCGATGAAAGCGATGTGGTCGGGCCGGGAAGCGGCATGGGTGGCGATGATCGCGGCGAGAGTTTCGCCGCCGGTGGGATTGGCGGCCTTTTCGAGCGAAGACATTGTGAGTGCGACAGGCCTTTTCTGGCTGGAGAAAGTGAGGAAAACTCAGATCCCTTCGGCTGGTAGCGTGTTCAGCGCAGCGAGCCTGCGCCGGAGCGGGCGGCGGCCTAGCTGGAGGATCAGGCAACCAAGCGCGAGCGACACGCAGCCGACCGATGCCAGCGAAAGGCCCACCGCATTTTCACGGCCGAAGACATGATCGGTGGTGAGCGCGACGGCTGTTGGACCGAGTCCGAAGCTGATCAGGGTGCCGACGAATTGGTAGATCGCGGTCATCTGACCGCGCATCCGGTTGGGCGTGACGAGTTGCAGCGCGGCGGCATTGACGCCGATCCAAGTGACCGAGAAGAAGGCCGAGGCGGCAATCAGCGTGAGCGAAAGCCAAGCAAGCGGAATGATTGGGCCGAGCGCGCCGGTCAGTAACATACCCCCGCCATAGAGGATGCCGATGCGGAAATGGCCGTCCAGCCGGCCGGCCGCCAGCCAATGATCGGCGAGCCAACCTGCCGTCATCGCGCCGGCGATACCTAAGATCAGCGTCGATGCGCCGAGCAACAAGCCCGCGTTGCGCATATCGAAGCCATAATTGCGCTGGAGCAGGGTCGGGTACCAGGCCGCCGCGCCAAACGAGAACAGCGCGATGAGCGCCATGCCCAGGAAGATCGGCGCGTACACGGTGCGATGCGTCCAGAGAAAACCCAGCGTATCCGCGAAAGTGCTGCTGTCGGTATCGCCCATCGTGGCGTTCTGGCGGCGCTGTGGCTCCCGAACGACGATCAACGTCAGTGCGGCGAGACCGAGGCCGGGCAAACCCACGGCAATGAACACCGCTTGCCACGCTTTGAGCGTGCCGATCAACGGCAGGGTCGCCTCGGTGCCCGAGATCGTGAAGGCATGGACCAAAGGGCCACCGATCAAACTGGCGAGGCCGGTGCCGATTGGCACTCCCAAGGCGAATATCGACAATGCTCGCGATAGATTGCGTGGTGGGAAATAGTCGGCGACCAACGAGTAGCTGCCGGGCGTCAGGGTCGCCTCGCCGATGCCGACGCCGACCCGGGCGGCAAACAGCCCCGCGAAGCTCGACGCGCCACCGCAGAGCATCGTCATCAGTGACCAGAAAGCGACACCTCCGGCAATAAGGTTTCGCCGGCTCCAGCGATCGACGATCCGACCCAGTGGAATTCCCGCGAGCGCGTAGAGCAGGGCAAAGGCGAGCCCCGCCAGCAGGCTATATTGTGTGTCGCTGATGCCGAGGTCAGCCCGGATCGGGGCGACGAGGAGGCTCAGGATCGTGCGATCGATATAGCTGCACGTGTAAAGCAGCATCAGAAAAAGCACGACCAGCCAAGCATAGGCAGCCGATCTCCTTTCCTCGGCCGGCCGTGCGCGATACATGCCCATAGTCGATGTCCCGGTACCCGCCGTCCTCGCGCTCGATGTCATTGTGGAGCCGGTCCGAAATTGGCCGCGTCATTCGGATCGCCAGCACCTTTGTAGCGGGCGCGCAACGGATAAGGATAGACCGGGCGGGTGAAGGCGACGTTGCGATGATCGAGCGGGAAACGCGGTGCGCTATACCCTGCGGCCTGTCGGGCTTCGTCGGTCAGACGGGTGCTGAGTACCATGTCCGGGGCACGGTCATGCTCCACCCAGTCATCGATATACGCCAAATAGTCGACGACATCGGCGCCGGCACCGCCGGAACAGTGGTTGACGCCAGGCTGGAGGAAGAGACGGAAGAAATTCTGTGTTTCGGAGCGACTTCCCATCAGCCGTTCCACAGTGTTGTAATATTCTACGAAGTTGGTGCCGGTCTGATAGGCGTCCGACCAACCGTGCCACAGGATAAGCTTGCCGCCATTCGCCTTGAAGCGGCGCAAATCGGGATCGATCGCGGTGAACTGCGCTTCCCAGCTGCCGAGCCGGCGATAGGCACGCGAGAAATCAAACTGCGACGGTGTCCAGGACTGGCCCGGGGGTGGGTCGAAGTAGATATGCTGGAAGAAGCCTTGCCAGTCCTTCGGCGTGGGGCCGCCCCATTCGATTTCGGATCCGGGCACGTTGCCGCCGGTATAGAGCGCCTCGGCCGGATTGCTGGCGGGGCCGGCATAGATGCGCCGCGCCGCATCGACCTGGGTTTGCGAGAGGCATGATCGCGACTGGCCGGGACCACAGAGCAATTTCGCGGGGTCGAAGCGACAGGCCGGAGGGTTACCGATGATGCCGTCCGCGACGCCATCGTCGCGGTCGCAGGTCTTGACCGCGGCGCCGTGCAGCAGCGCCAGCTCCGGCTTGCCAAGGACGGGCTGCTCGCCGGTGCCGAAGACATTGAGGCTGACTGACATCAGCCGCAATACGCTGCCATTGCCGCTGATCGACGGCGCGCCTGCGACGATACCGTCGAAATCCCATGGAAAGCGCTGGGCCGCGACGAGGCCGTTGCGACCGCCGCCCGAGCAGCCCATCAGATAGGCGCGTCGCGGCCCACGATCATAATATAGCGTAGTCAAAGCCTTACCGGCGATTGCGGTCACATGGTTCGCGCGGAAATTATAATCGACCTGTGCCTGCAGGTTCCGCTCGGCCCATTTGTAGGCCAGGCTGTAATCGTTGCCGGTAAAGTGGCCGCCGTCGGTACCGATGCAGGCGAATCCCTTGTCGAGCGCGCTGCCGCAGGCACCCCATTTCACATCCGATGAGACCGTGCCGCAAAAGCCGCCGCAGGCGATCTGCACCATCTTGCCGTTCCAGCCCTCGAGCGGCAGCCACAGTTCGAAGCCGACCTCCGGCGCGATCCGACCCGTGACGCGGCAGAAACCGTCTGGCCGTTCGCCATAACGTTCCACGCCCGCGCTGAGGACGGTGATCTCCGCGTCCTCGATGCCGGAAAGATCGCGCGCACCGAACGCCATGCATTGCGCCGCTGCCTTCGCCGCGCCGGCACCGTCATTGGTGGGTCCCGCGGCGGGGGCCGCAGACGCCGCCGGGATCATCCCAAGTGCCGATAGCATTAGCCAGTGCCGCAAGTGCTTGGTCGCTTCGGATAACGACGCCATCGTGCAAATCTCCTCTCTTGGGCCCGGTCTCTACCGCGGTCCCGCACCATAGAGCGGCGAATGGAGGGAAATCGCCATTCCCAAATGGCAATTCATGGGACGCATACCCACCAGGCTATACTTGTCGGCGCCGGATCGTCGGGGGATGGACTCCGGGCGAGTGAAAAGCGAAGTTGACCCAAGAGGCAGAACCCGCTCGGACAGGAGGGATGCAATGCGGGGTGCGATGGGGGATGCCGGGATCAGCGAAGAATGCGGTGGCGCCGTCCTGGACGAGCGCCTGGTCAACGCGATCTACGACGGCCCAATGGAAGAGAGTCCGTGGCAGTCCTTGCTTGCCACGCTTCGCCGGATCACCGGCGCGGATCTCGCGGCGCTTTCGCTTCGCCTGCGGCGAACGAACTGTCGACCGATCTCCCTGCTCGACAGCGCGGAGCCGTTCGATGTTCAACGCTATCAGGCATCATCGCTCGAAGTGGCGCACAAAGGCTATCTGGATCCGTTGGGCAGCCATTTGCGGCGCACCGGCGGTATCGCGACGCTTGACGAAGTGATCGACGAGAAGATGCTTCGGCAGAGCGATTATTTCCGGCTCCTGCTCGAGCCGTTCGGCCTGCGACACCAGATCGGTATGCATGTCCGCGAGCCGTCAGGGTGGAGGTCGAACTTCGGATTGATGAACCGATCGGGGCGTCCCTTCGGAGCGTCCGAACGGGCTCTGCTCGCGCGGATGCTGCCGCATCTGCAGCGTGCCTTGGGCATCTACGCGCGGCTCAGTCGTAGCGAGGCGGAGAATGCGGCCCTGGGGGCGACGCTCGATCGCCTCAGCATCGGCACGATCCTGCTTGATCTGCGAGGCAAGGTGGTGAGCGTCAGCGACACCGCCACGGCGATCATGCGTCGCAATGGGTGCCTCGGTATCGTCCGCGAGACATTGTCGGCCAAGCGTCCGGCCGACTCGTTCCAGCTCAATGGCGCGATCGCCCAGGCCCTGATCGCCAATGAGGAAGGGCAGGCCGCGTTCTGCGACGCGATTCGGCTCCATGCCCGCGACGGCAACGACGTCAGACTGCTGATACGCAATGTTCCGAGCGCGAGCTATCGCGGCGACGTAAGCCCGGGCGTGATTCTGTATCTGAGCGACCCGCTGCCGCACATGGTCGCCGCGCAACGTTTCATGGCGCAGATGTTCGACCTGACCGAAACCGAAGCGGAAATAGCGACGGCCATCGCCAACGGGGAAAGGCTCGCCGCGATCGCCGAGACGCTTGGGTTCACCGAAGGTACCGTGCGGACCTATTCCAAGCGCATCTATCTGAAGATGGGAGTGAGCCGTCAGGCGGAACTGATGCGGCTGGTGCTCAAAAGTGTGGCGCTGCTCGCTTGAACTGCGGCCGACGTCGGCAAACCGCGCCGGCCACTGCCGCCGGATCAGTCGAAGCTATATTTTAACCGAAGCCCGAACATGCGGGGCTGGGCGACCGCGAAGCCGAGCGTTCCAATCGTGTCGTACGTAGCGGCGCGGCCGCTCGCCAGCTTCTGATTTGTGACGTTGTTGACGAAGAGGCTTCCGCTCAGAGTTTCGATCCCGCCGATCCGTGACCAGTTGAGGTTGGCATTCATATTGCCGAACCCCGGCAGGAAATCCTGCTTGATCGGCACCTGCTTGTTGGCGTTGCCGTTGACCTTGCTCTGATAGGTATAATCCACGGTGATCCCAATATCGCCGATCGGGTCGTCGCGGGTCAGGTGCACCGTCGCGCGGACATTGTACTTCCGCTTGGAAACGAACACGAACGGGCGGACGCTGCGATCCTCGCCATCGACGATATAATCATCATATTGGGGATCGATCAGCGTGCCGTTCGCGCCGAGCTCGAGCCAGTCGGTCGGCGCCATCGTGATTTCACCGTCGAGCCCCTGGATATGACCGCGCGCCGCGTTTTCGCGGATCAGGACCGTTCCGGGCGGCGGCGCGCCGGGCGCCGCGGGAACGATGAGATACACTTGGATGTCTGAATATTTCCCGTAAAAGGCGCTGAGATTGGTTCTGAGCCGAACGCTTCCGATCGACCAGTCCGCCTTGATGCCGGCTTCGTAATTGTCGAGGCTCTCCGGCTCGAAGGTTTCCTTGCCGGCGGGCAAGAAAGGCCCAAGGTTGATGCCGCCGCTCGAATAGCCCTTGCTTTTGGACAGGTAGAGCATGACGTCGCGTCTGGGTTGCCAGGTCAGGCTCAAAAGATGGCTTGCCGCCTCGAAGCTTCCGCGGCCGCTCGCCGAACTGGTGCGGGTCCCGTTTCCGTCATAGCTTTCGGACAGGGACGAACGCTTGTCCCAGGTATAGCGCAAGCCCGCGCTGAAGCTCAGGCCGGGAAGCAATCGGCCGAGATCATAGGCGCCATGCGCAAAGATGGCATGGGTCGTGGCGCTGGTCCGGCTGAGGCTGCCGGAAATGCCGCCTAGGATATTGTTATAAGAGATCGCTGGATCGAGATCCTTGGTCCAGCTGTGGAAGGTGCCGAGCGTATAAACCAGCCGGCCATCAAAGGCTCTGCCCTGGAGCTGCAGCTCCTCGCTCGTCATCACCGTGGGGCCGCTGGATTGAGACGGGCCGATGCCGATGTCGATGATCGGCAGCGGCGTTGCATCGCTGTCACTGGCGCCGAACTGCTTCAGGCGTTGATGGCCGAGGATATTCTTGAGCGTCAGCGTGTCGCCGATCTCCCAGACTGTCGTATTGACGATGTTGAGCTGCTGCATGCGGAAGAATGTACCGCCGGGAAGGCTGGTGCCGGGAATCTCGTATTTTCCGAGTGCGATCTGCTGATCCAGCAGATTCTGCAGGGTATCTGCGCCGAACACGAACGCGGCGAAGCCTGTCGGATTGACATCGACCAGCGGCGAGGCCGAGCCGTTGCTGTGCGACCTGTAGCTGTTGACCAGCAAGGTGTTGTCGAGATTTTCGGTTGGCTTGACGGTCAGGCTGGCCCGCAGGATCGAGTAATTCTCGTCCTCCAGATGTTCGCGCTGGGTCGGATCGTAGATATAGCCGTCGATATGGCTGTTGGCGACGCCAAGCCGCAACAATATCTTGTCCTCCACCATCGGCAAGTTGACGATGGCTTCGATCGCGCGTCGACCGTAATTGCCGACGGTCGCTTGCACGCTGCCACCCAAGGTGCTGGACGGCTTCACCGGTGCGTAGAGCACCGCGCCGCCATTGGTGCTGAGCCCGAACAGCGTACCTTGTGGGCCCTTCAGGACCTGGGCGCCCGAAATATCGAAGAACAATGCGCTTCCTGAGAGCGTCACCGGGGCCTCGCCGAAATAGCCGATCACACCTGGAATGCCGCGTATCCAAAGGAAGCTGGCGCTGCCTCGCCCGCAGCAGATGTTGAAGCCGGGAACCGAACGTTCGAGATCCGTGACGGTTCGTATCTGTTGCTGGTCGAGGCGATCGGCCGTCATCGCCGTAATCGCAATCGGCACGTTTTGCAGATTTTCCGCGCGGCGGCGGGCCGTAACGATGATTTCGTCGAACCCGCTCGGTTCCGCATCAGCCGATTTGGCATCGGCATCTGCCGTCCCCGTCGCCTGTGCGGTCGCAGGCGCCGGCCCCATTGCCCACAGCGCCGTCGTAGCGGCGATGAAACCAATCCCCCTCATGATATCCTCCTCCAATACGGCCGTCATTCCCATGCGGTCGCCGGCCATTGGTGGCTGCTTGCCGAGAGAAGCCGGCGATCAGCAATTCCCAAGTGTGAACTGGTCGGTGGCAGCGGCTGTTCAGAGACGCGGCCTTCGGCTGCGATGCGCGTCCGGACGCGCTCAAATTGGCCCCCGGCGGTCCCGTCATTCCAGTGAGCGGGGCGGGCAGGTTTTGTGAGCCGGCCGCTCGTCCGGTCGGCGGGCACCTGTTTTTCCGGTCAGTTCAGCCCAGCACGGCAACGCTCGTCAGCAGCAGGCGCACCAGGTCAGCCTGGCGGCTGACGCCGACTTTCTGATAGGCCCGCTTGGAGTAGCTGCGCGCCGTTTTTTCGGTGATGCCGACATGCTTTGCGATCTCATTGAGGCTGAGGCCGCTGGCAAGCAGCACGGCAACCCTGGCTTCTGCGGGCGTAAGTTCGAACAGTTCGACAACCAACGCCTCAGGCGTGGGCGGTCCCTTCGACTGACTGACGTAGACGATGATACCCGGCGCCACGTCGTGTCGATGATATGTGTTGGCGGGAACGCCGCGCACCAAAATACCCAATGGATGCCGTTCATTACCTCCGGCGCGAAGTACATCCGCGAACAGCTCGCTCCCGCCCCGGTCGCACCAGTCGATCGCCCCCCGCAATGCCGCCTGCAAGCGCTCATTCTCCGCGGGCTGCCTGAGCGACAACTGGGCATTGCGTGTAACGAATTGGCTGTCCTCCCGCATCATCATCTCGGCAGCGTTGTTGGTGCTGATGATCCGGCCGCGCTGATCCAGCACGAAGGCGGCAATGGCCATGCGGTCGAGCAGGTCTCCGAAGATGTTGCGCTCGGCCTCAGTGCGTACGAGCCGTGCATAAGTTTCCAGCGCGACCTCGAAATGCGGTTGCAGCGATTGCAGGAAAGCTTTGTCCTGCGCGCTGAAATCCTGACGCTCAAGCGCGTTCATCATGCCGACATGGGATCTCCAGCCGCTTGGCTCCGTGATTGCCATGCCGATCTGGTGATCGATCCGGGAAGGCTGAATCACTTCCGTATAAAAGCGCGTCTGGACCAGTTCCTCGCGAGACATCACTTCGGACAAGGTGAGAATGCCACCGTTCTGGGTCAGCGCATGGTTGAGCGGATCCTCGAGGGCCAATCTGTTATGGGCGGCGGCGGCGCGACTGGGGCCGTGATCGATGGGCACATCGCGTCGATCGAAGATGGTGACCGGCGCAGCGTCCTTGCGGCCCGGGCGCAGGGCGATCGCGGCCATGTCGACGTTCAGACGCTCTCGCAGGGCACAGACGAACGACTTCCAGGGCGGTTCTTCCAATGGTCCCTTATAGATGAGCCGGATGATGTCATCGGTGGTGATGGGTGCGACGTCGGCGGGCATGATTTCTCGCGAGCTCCCGCTCTGGCGTGGATTGCATAATCCCTCATCCGACTGGGTCGAGCAATCGTGGAGGTTGGCCTGCTGCCGGTTTGGCTGCACCGAGACAGGCTCAATCAGGCTATACTGGCTTCCCCTCGAAATCCATGGGGCTGGAATATTCAAGGGGCGAGTGGCGCCGGTTCGGATAGTCGAAACACTCGATAAAGTCGCACATGTCGCGTTGGTCTGCGCTCCGGTTCGGTCGATCTCCTTCCGATCCGCTCGGTCTTGAGGGATGAGAAGAAGCTACGCATGGCGTGATGAAAGACACCGGAGAGATGAAGTAGAGCCCCCCCGCCGCGCGGCCGTTGCCCCGCGCGCACGACGAGCGGGGCGATAAGCGATATGGCATATAGGTAACGTCGTAACGTGCCTGCAGGCGATGGGTTCACCCTTTGACGGGCGATCACGCAATGGGTCAAATCGTTCACATCATCTGAGCGCCCGAACAAGGCTGCGAAAACCTGTTTTCCGATGCGGCGGTGCTGGGTTCATTGCATACCGCCGTCAAGATCGCCCACGCATTGCACTTCGGGGTCGGTCTCCGCCATGCGCCTCAAATTGCGCGCTTTTGCCGCAATGCCCGGAAACAGCGCGTCAGGTGCGATATGATAGGATTTGATCAGCCGCAGCGCCCAGATATAATGGCGTGCGCCAGCGGCACAGCTGTTGCTGCCGCCGTCGCCTTCACCCCAGACATTGCGCCACCGAGCCTTGCCATCGCGGGTGAGGATCGATTGGAAACCTCCCATAGCGCCTTCGCCCTCGACATAGGCGATCGCACGCGGGCCATCATGAAAGACGCGAAACCGCCTGAAAGTGAAGCGCCACTGCGGATTCTCCTCGCCATGCAGCGTTCTGATAATGGCGTTGCGTTCCGCGCTGCCGACGGCCGGCGTATAGACGGCGGTCGGGCTGGCGATGGCTGGCGAAACGACAACTGGCATCGTCGCGGCGACGAGAGCGCACCACCGCCACATCAGGTCGGCCGTTCCGGAGCAGCGGCCCGCAGCCGACGATATTGCCGGCCGCGCTTGATATCTTGTGATTCCGTAGTGTCGGCAGGCCTGAGGGGGAGGCGGGTTTTTCGCGGAATGTCGCGAAGTGCCCCTCCGGCCTCTTCCGGTTGGCGCGCCGCCTCCAGACGCTTGCGCATGGCCCTTGCCGCATCGGCTTGCGCGAGGCTGGCGGCCGCAATACCGACGATATCTTGATGGCTTCTGTCTGCTCCGGCGTCGTTGAGCACGCGGTTGCGGTCGCGAAGCTCGCGCAACGCGTCCGCTGCTGTCGTATTGCGGGAAAAGACGTCGGTCTTTGCGGCTGTCCCCCGAAAGACTTCGTCCCCGCGCGAGACTTTGAGCAGTCGATCTTGTTCGTGTAACTCGCGGACGACACGATCGGTGGCGGACTCTGAATTGCTCACAATGCTCCCGTTCAGGTTCGATATCGCATCAATGCGAGCCAATATCAACGGATGCCCCCGACCGGTATCATGTTGGCCCGGAGCGCGGATGTAGAATAAATCCCAACCCGATCGGGATCATGTAAGATCGAATATTGAAGGTCTGGGCGCCGCATGGATCGTGGCCGCCAGGTTCGGGCAGGCGGGATGATCTCGGCCGGTCACGCGGCGGGGGGCGCCGCGGGTGCCGTTCTGGGCGGCGCGCTGTTCGACGCCCTGGGGCGCTATTCCGAGCTTTGGATCGCATCTTTGTTCATCTCGGCGCTCGCGGGCGTGATGATCCTGTTCCTGCCCGATCGTCCGGCTGAAGCGCGCAACACCGAACCGGCAGTCGCATAGGCGCAACGGCGCCTCAGACACACCGCCCGACATCTTCGCCCTGGGCGGCTTCCAGATCCCCGACCGGTGCATGACGCACCGCCTTTCCAGGAGAAATCGATGACCCATGCCCTCGCCACGATCGGGCACGCTTGCGCGCCGACCGGTGCATCGTCCGAGGCATTTACAGGCCACCCCGGCTATGGCCGGATGTTCGCGCCCGATCATCTCACGATCGGCATTTTCCTGCCGCTGCGTTTCTACCAGGGCGATATGCGTGTGCTCGAGGGACAGGGCGATCTGGTGACGGAGATCGATCGCCGGGGATTCGCCGCCGCCTGGGTGCGCGACGTGCCTTTGTTCGACCCCAATTTCGGGGATGCGGGGCAGATCTTCGACCCGTTCACCTATCTCGCCTGGCTGGCGGCAAAGACGCGCGACATCGCGCTGGCAACCGGGAGCGCGATTTTCAGCCTGCGCCACCCGATCGACCTCGCCAAGGCGGCCAGCACGATCGACCGATTATCAGGTGGGCGCCTGGTGCTTGGGGTCGCGTCCGGAGACCGCCCGGTCGAGTTTCCGGCCTATGGCATCGAGCGGGAGACGCGGGGCGTCCGCTTCGCCGAAGCGGTCAGCTTCTTTCGCCAACTGGTGGCGCCGGGACGGCCGTGCATCACGTCGCCTTTGGGGCATGTGTCGGATGTCGACTTCCTGCCGAAGCCCGCCACCGGTCGTATTCCGTTGATCGTCACAGGGTCGAGCCAGCAGCCGCCCGACTGGATTGCAGCGCATGCGGACGGCTGGCTCAGCTATCCGGACTCTGCGCACGATCCGGCAGGGCCGCAGCGGTTGGCTGCAAAGATCGCGGCATGGCGGGCGCGCATTCCGGACGGCGGCTTCCGCCCGCATATGACCAATGAATGGATCGACCTTGCCGATGATCCTGATTATCCGCGCACGCCGTTGCGCGGCGGCTTCGTCCTCAAGACGGCTCGCAAGGGACTGATCGACCTGCTTGGCGAATGGCAGGCGGTGGGGGTGAACCATGTTGCGCTCAGCATGCAGTTTGCCGAACGGCCGCCTGCGGAGATCATCCAGGAGCTTGCCGAGGAGGTGCTGCCGCATTTTCCGACGCTGAACGGGCCCGCGCCGCTGCGGGCCGACTGGTGAGCACAGGAGCGCGAAAAATCTCTCCTTGAGTGTCCGCGGACCATGACGGCGCACAGCATGCCTTCCCTTGAGCATTCATGGATCGGGCAGATCCCGAATCCGTGCCGCCAGGTCGGTGAGCGAGAATGACTTGGTGAGATCAGCTCGACGCCATGATCGAGCTGCCGGTGATGGACGATCGCATTGCGGGCATAGGCGGTCGTGAACAGGATTTTGAGGCCGGGCCGTTTGCGCATTTCCTCTGTTGATCTCCTGATCGTCCATCGGGCTTCGAATTGAAATCGCGTCGGGCGCACCCATATGCATGTCATTGTGCAACAACGGAAAGGAGGTGGTCGAATGTCTCATTGTCACATGCCGCAGATGGCGGCGCTCATGAGCATGGCCTCCGCAGCGGAGGCTCGCTTCGCCTGAGCCGCCACATTGGCAAGACAATGGAAGGGCTGTCCTGTGAAGGGCGGCCCTTCGTTTGTCCGGTGAAGCCAATTCACGTCAGGTACGTTAGAACGCGATGCTCGTATTTCTCGATTTCGAAGCCTCGTCGCTGGGCAAGCGCAGCTATCCCATCGAAGTCGCGTGGGTGTTCGAGGATGGCCGGTCGGAGGCGCATCTGATCCGGCCAGCGCCGACCTGGTCGGACTGGGACAAGGACGCCGAGGCCATTCACAAGCTGAGCAGAAGCACACTCATGCAGCATGGCGCGGATCATAAATTTGTGGCGAGGCGCATGGTCGAGGTGCTGTCAGGGCATGCGCTTTTTGCAAGCGCTCCATCCTGGGACGGCAAATGGCTGAGCACGCTGCTGCGCGGCGCTGGCTTGCCCCGCCACAGTCTGAGGCTGCGCGGCAGCGATGCGGCGCGTCGCGAATGCGCTTTTGCGATTCTCAGCCCGGTCATGCCTGCCGACAGGCTGGCGGAAACCGTCGAGGCGCTGCTGGAACGATGTGCGTTGCGTGATCCGGAAAAACAGCCTGTCCATCGTGCGCTCGCCGATGCCGAAGATGACTTTGCCCATTGGCGCGCGGTCAGGGTTGCGGCCCAGGCGGCAGCGGATCGGCAAGTTAGTTTGCCGGAATCGGCGGGTGCGGAAGACTGACATATGGCAGGGAATATCGGGCTGCGACGCGACGTTGTCTCCACGTGCAATCAAGCACTTAGGAGCTTTATCATGGGTGAGATCAAGGATCGCGCCAAGGGCGTCGTCGATGAAACCGTGGGCAAGGCGAAGCGCGCCATCGGTGAGGCAACCGATCGTCCCGACCTGGTGGTCGAGGGCGATATTCAGGAAGCCAAGGGTGACGCCGAAAAGGCGCGTGCGCGTGCCGAAGCCAATCTGAAACGCTGAGCAACGGGGCACCTTCGGGTGCCTCTTTTCGCGTTTGACCTGGGCGAAGGCCTCTTTCGAATATGGGATCGGGCAGGTCAGATCGGCCTAGCCCGACACCGTCATATTATAGCCATGCCGCTTGGCTGTGATCAGGCGGCGTTCTAAAACAAACAACTGCCACCGGGAAACGGAGGCACGCGGTGCTCCGCTTTCCGGCAGCGCATGGGCGGTGCGTCAGGCCGGTTCTAGGCTGACGGCCCTGGGCTTCGCGGGCGGAAGACCCGCGCTTTCTGCTTCGGCGAGCAGCGCCTTTTTGCGGGCCAGCATCTTGTCGCGCAACGCGACGAGATCGACATCCGCCTTGCGGCACTGGGCGAACATGCCCTCCGACGGCATTTCTTCCTCATGGACGTGATGCTTGATCTCTTCCGAAAGCACCTTGACCTTCGCATCGTAGAAATCGGCATCCGGCGCGGATCTGAGGATGTCATTGATCAGAACCTTGGCGCCGTCATGCTCGACATAAGCCTCGTCGAGCGTGTCGTCCTCGATCTTCCCGCGGAAGGCGGGATAGAAGATCTCTTCCTCGATCATCGTGTGCACTTTCAACTCGGTGCAGATCTTGTTGGCGATCGCCTGTTTCCGGGCTGAATCGCGCGCCTTCCCGAACTGCTCGAACAGCGTCTCGACTTCCCGGTGGTCTGCCTTCAGCAACGCGATGGCATCGGTAAATTGTTGGTCCGCCATGATTATCCTCCTCGATGGGGCCGCATTTCAACTGCGGGCGGAACCTCGAAGTTCCCGGCTTCCGGGGTTTGGTGATCGATTTCGTCGCGCATCATCTCCAACGCAACGCGGGTCGCTTCCACACGCACGCCGCCGCGGCCGATATCGCCGAAATGCGCCTCACGATGCGTGGCGGCCTGACCCCTGCGTGCGCTCGCGAAGTGGACGAGGCCCGGCTCGTCACCGGGACCCGCCGGCCCTGCGAACCCTGTCACCGCGACCGCGACGTCGGCATCCGAGGCTGTAAGCGCACCCTGCGCCATCATGATCGCCACGCCCGCGCTGACCGCGCCGCATCGCGCGATGAAGCCGGGATCGATGCCGAGCATCTGCGCCTTTGCCGCATCGGTGTAGACGATAAAGCCGCGTTCGAACGCATGACCCTTGCCCTCCACATCGGTGAGGATCGAAGCGATCAGTCCGCCCGTGCAGCTTTCGGCGGTCGCCAGCTTCAGTCCGCCTGCACATGCGCGATCGAGAAGCTGTTCGGCCATCCGCTCCACATCATCGGGCAGAATGGCGGAGAGGGTTTCGGTGCTCATGGCGAGTTGTCTGCGACCGATACCACGCGCCAACGCTGGTGACCCGCCCTGAGCTCGGCCGCAGCCCGTCGGTATGCGCACGAATGCACCAGTGCCTCGTTCTTGTCGGAACCGTTCGTCACGGATGTCGCATTCAGGGCTTCAGGGATTTGGCCATGTTGAGATGGGCCGCGACGATCGGCGTCAGGCTTGTGGCGAAAGTCTTGAGCGGCTCGACATCACCGCCGGTCGAATAGCCGCGCAAGGCATCGAGCGCCGCCTGATGCGCCGCGACCTGTTCGGTGGCGAAGGCGGTATCGAACGCCGCGCCGGATCGGGATTGAAGATCGGTGAGCTTGGACTGTTGTTCGGGGCTGAGCGTGGGATCGGGAACGATGGTGGGTGTGGCGGTCGATGCGGCCAGCTTCAGCTTGGCCGTCGATTCGGTATGTGCCTCGATCATCTGCTTCGCGAATGCCTTGACCTTGGCCGACTGGGATTTGTCGGCCGCAAGGTTGGAGATTGCGATTTCGAACGCGTCGCTGGCCGCCGCCTTGTTCGCGAAATCCTGGCCAGGCGAGGGGGCCGGCGCGGCGGGCGTACCCGGCACCTCCGCCGCGGCGACATTCTGGAGATTGGCGGTGGTCGTGTCATCCTTGGGGCCGCAGGCCGCCAAGGCCAGGATGGATGCCGATGCCAGCACGAATGGGCTGCGGGTCATGAAGTGTCTCCCATTGGACAGGCCAGTGCCTGCGGGCGAAACAACGGCTTTCGGATCCCCGATGTTCCAGCGCGGCCAACGACGCGATCCGCGACCGGTGTCGCGCATGAACCTTTGGCGGCCGGACGACGTTTGACCGACGGCATCAACAGAGCGGTGAAAGGCCCGACCATGAGCATTTTCGGTTCGATCATGAACAAGATCTTCGGACACAAGTCCGCGGTGGGCAGATCGGCCGCACCGACGACACCGGCGCCCCAGGCGTCGCCGAGCGCGGCCGCGCCCGCACCAACCGTGGCCGCAGTCACTCAGCAGGTCGATGTCAGCGCGGTTCTGACCGAGATGGCGGCGTTGAAGCCGGGGGGGAACTGGCAAAGTTCGATCGTCGATTTGCTGAAGCTGCTCGATCTCGATTCCAGCCTGTCGGCTCGCGCGAAGCTGGCCGAGGAACTTGGCGTCCATGCCGGGCCGGACGGGAGCGCCGAACAGAATATTGCACTGCACAAAGCGGTGATGCGCAAATTGGCGGAGAATGGCGGCGTCGTGCCCGACGATCTACGCGACTGACATCGCTCCACCTCGGGCACGCGCTGGCCATCAATCGGCGCCCGTTTTCCCGTGCGGCGCGGCGACGGGCTTCGATTCCGGCGACTCGCGTTGGCGCAGGAAGATGCTGAGCACGACCAGGACGGCCGTCGACAGGAATTCGCTCTGCCAGTTCTGGAAGGATTCGAACCAGAGCTGCGCACTGCCGAGATAAGCGAAGGTGGAGAGTGGAGCCTCTCCATTGCGCAGGGCTTCCGCTGCCGCCTCGTGTGCGCTGAAGGTCCAGTGCAGCGCGAAGGAGAGGATGAACAGGACCAGCAGCGCCGTGCCAAGCGAGTGTGCGTAGAGCCAGCGTATTGCGGCGCCGGTCTTGAGAATCGCGGGCGCGCCGGGTTTCTTCGACTGTGCCGAGAGATCGGCATCACGCGGTGGTGCGTCGGGATCCTTGGATTCGGCGGACCCCTTCTGGAAGAGGGATGCGGTCAGCACGACATAGGCCGACATCTGCAGGAATTCGCTCTCCCAATTCTCGAACACGCTCGAGAGGAATTGCGGATCGGTTGTATATTTGCCCAGCGAGATCGCCGCCTCGCCCTGTCGGGCAAGGTCTTCATTTTCGAAACGCCAGCCTGCCAGCCAGTGTCCGATCAGGCTCAAGCCGAACAGGGTCAGCAGAACGATCGTCAGGCCATTGTCGCGCCAAATGCGTCGCATGGCTTCGCCCCCTCAATTTGCCCCATATCCTTTCCTCTTTTCCAGGCTTTCCGGGATCGATCCGCGCCTGGCCTTGCCGTCGGCGGGCAGGGGGTGGCCGCCCGATCCGGGTGTTTCGGGTTTCGATTGCGGATCGATCTCGACGTCTTCGCGCCCGACGATCAGATGTTCTTCGCCTATCTTCGTCTTCATGGCCGGCCTCCTTCTTGGAAGGCCTCAACGCATGGCGGCGGCAACAAGTTCGTCATTAGGGCATCTGCTTCCCAAACGCGCCGCGACACGGATCATCTCAACAGGCGGTCAGTTCGTCGCGCTCCTGATGTCGATCAATGATTTCGAGGCCGATCCGATCCATTGTGGCTGCGCCATAGCCGGGGGGTGCCGGAGATGGAGTCGCACCATGCTGCAAGACGATCTGCACTATTATTTGAGACGAGCACGCGAGGAACGCGAACGTGCCGGCGCCGCCACCGATCCGTGCGCACGCCAGGCGCATGAGCGGATCGCGACCGAGTATGAAAGGCTCGCTCGCCATGCGGAAAGCAACGAACCCCGGATGGTGGCCCAATGAGCGTTGCGGTCCCCGTTCGCGAAACCCGTGAAGTCCTGCTCGAACGCGCCCGCGAGGCGATGCGTCTGGCACAGGCCGAAACCGTCACCAACCGCGCGCGAATTCATATCGAGGCGGCAGAAACCTGGCTCAGGCTAGCAGCGCGCAAAGCCAGAGTTGAACAATCCGATCCGGAGATTTGCCGGCCGCAACCTGGTTAGGGGGCACTCCATCCTGGCGGCCGGCTGGCTTGGCCGTCCGTCGCGATAGAGGACGGGGTCGAACCGCCAACGGAGAACGCCTACACCTTGCATCAGGCGCCGGGCGACGCAACGTGTCTCTGCGACCCGTTGTATCGCTACGTGCCGCGCTGAGGATTCCGATATGCCCGTGACACAGCTGAAGGTCTTCCGCACGCCGATCGGCTTTCACGACGCCTATGTCGCCGCGCCCAGCCAGAAGGCGGCGCTGGCCGCTTGGGGCGCGGATGCCGACCTGTTCGCGCGCGGCGTGGCTGAACGGGTGACCGATCCCAAGCTCATGGCCGAGCCGCTGGACAAGCCAGGAGAAGTGATCCGGCGCACGCGCGGCACCGCTGCCGAGCATCTGGCCGCACTGCCGCGAGATCGTGCACGAAAGGCACCTCCCAAGGCGGAGACAGGCGGAAAGGCAGCCTCGAAACCCGGCCGATCCGACAAGCCGTCGAAACCGTCCGCGAAGCCCCCAGTCAAACCCAGGCCGCGGCCATCCAGTGCAAAACTCGATGCGCTGGAAAGCGACATGGATGCGCTTGAAGCGCGCCAACGCCGGGAAATGCATGAAATCGCTGCCGAGCAGGCGGAACTGGCGCGACGCAAGGCCATGATCGAACGCGGCCATGAGGGCGAACGAGCCGCGCTGCAACGCAAGCTGGATCGTGCGAAATCCAGTCACGAGCGTGCTCTGCAGAAGTGGCGTGCACAGTTGTGACTGCTAAGAGTCGGGTGGTCTCGACCCTGAGGGCGACGTGACTATCGGCCGTTCGCAACGGGTCTTTCCACCCTGCTCAAGGGCCAAGGTCTGGTCGAGATAACCGACCGCATCTTCTCATGGGGCGCGGAGTCCTGCTGCTGATCGATCCTTACGTCGCGTGCACGCGCCCGAGAAAGTCGCGGATCAGCGGCACGACTTCGTCGAGATTGGTTTCGAGTAGCCAATGCCCTCCGTTGAGGAGGTGGAGTTCGGCGTCGGGCAGATCGCGCAGATAAGCCCGGGCGGAGATTTCCGGCATATAGCCGTCCTGCGGGCCCCAGACGATGAGCGTCGGCGGCCGATACGTGTTCAGATAGCGGCGATGCTCCGGAAACCAGTCGCGGTTCGCCTTGAGCCCGGCGATCAGGTCCACCGCGATCTCCTGCCGCTTCGGCGTCATCAGCGACCAATGGAGTGCCCAGAGATCGGGCGGGATCGTGTCCGCAAGGTCACCGGTGACCTCGTTCAGGAATTCCTCGCGAAATGCTTCCTTCGAAATGGCCTTGCGCAATTTCGCGCGCATCTCGTCCGGAGGAAGTGCCCAGCTCCGTTCGATCTCTGCATATTTGGGGCCGAGCGCGTCTTCATATGGGATGTCGCCATTCTGGATGATGAGGGCGACGACGCGATCGGGATCCCTGATCGCCAGCCTCGCGCCGATGGGCGATCCGAAATCGTGCAGATAGAGCGCGAAGCGGTTCACCCCCAGGGTCTCAACGAATGCGTCAAGAAAGGCCGCATATCCATCGAAGCTATAGTCGAAATCGTCCGGTGTCCCGCTATGGCCGGCGCCGGGATAATCGGGTGCGATCAGATGCCAGCGATCCGCCAGGCGGGGCATCAGGTTGCGGAATTCATAGGACGAACAGGGATAGCCGTGGGGCAGAAGCAGGGCGGGCGCGCCCTTGCGCCCTGCCTCACGGTAAAATGCATCGACATTGCCGACGCGGACATGATGATGACGTACCCGGGTGTCCATTTTCGTCTCCAGATGTTCAGTCGTCAAAGCCGAGGATGAGCCAGGGAATACCGAAGCGATCGGTGACCATGCCGAACAGCGCGGCCCATGCGACCTTCGCCGGGGCAACGCTGTTCGAGCCACCATCGGCCAGACCATCGAAGATTCGGCGCGCTTCATCGGCTTTCTCGAAATGCATCGCGAGATTGAAGCCGCGCGGACGCGCATATTGATCGGCGGGAAGATCGTTCCCCAGGATCCGGGTATCGCCAATGCGCAGTTCGGCGAAGCGGACCATGTCCGGCGCGCCGGCAGTCGAGCCCGGCGGCAAGGGAACATCTCCGGTCTCGCCGAGCGTGTTCATGACGGTGATTTCGCCGCCGAACAGCGCGGCATAGCGTTCGAACGCCTCCCGGCAATTTCCATCGAATTCGAGCTGGGGGAAGAGATCCGCCACGGTGCCTGCTCCTTGCGGTCTTGGGACACGCCTTCACAACCAATGTCCGGCGCCAAGGTTTCCCGCGCCTATTTGCCAGGGCGTCGATGGCGAGCGGGTTTCTCCACAAGCTCGATCCAGACCGGTGCGTGATCGCTGGTCTTCTCCCAGCGCCTGGGTTCCCGATCGACTTCGGCGGTGGTCAACCGTTTGGCGGCCACTGGATTGAGCAGGACATGATCGATGCGCAGGCCCGCATTCCGCTCGAAGGCGCGGCGCAGATATTTCCAGAATGTGTAGATCGTCTCTTCAGGATGGAGGTGGCGGAGCGCGTCGGTCCATCCCTGATCGAGAAGCCCGGCATAGGCCGCGCGGACCTCGGGCGCGAAGAGCGCATCATCCAGCCAGCGTTCGGGGGCGTAGACGTCACGCTTGGTCGGCATGACGTTATAGTCGCCCGCGATGACGACGGGCGCATCCAGGCCGACAAGCGTCGCCATATGCGCGTGAAGCCGGGCGAACCAGTCGAGCTTATAGTCGAATTTTGGCCCAGGCCGGGGATTGCCGTTCGGCAGATAGAGGCAGCCGATGAGCAGGCCGCCGACCGCCGCCTCGATATAGCGGCTGTGACTGTCGTCGGGATCGCCGGGCAGGCCGCGCCGAGTTTCGTGAATCTCGCCGATCCGGCTGAGGATCGCGACGCCGTTCCACGCCTTCTGGCCGTGCCAGATCGCATCATAGCCGAGATCCCGGATCGGCCCTTCGGGGAAGCGCTCGTCGGGTGCCTTCAACTCCTGGAGACAGACGATGTCGGGTTGCGCCAGTTCGAGCCAGCGCAGCAGCACCGCCAGGCGGCCATTCACTCCGTTCACATTATAGGTTGCGATCTTCATGCTGCGATGTCGCTTCCATCGTCATATGGCGGGCGGCGTCGGCGAATTGTGCCCCTGCTTCGGCACCGTTCAACCGTTGACGATCGTCCCGCCATTGGGATGGAGCACCTGCCCCGACATATAGCTCGAATCCTCGCAGGCGAGGAACAGGAAGGCGGGCGCCACCTCATTGGGCTGGCCGGGCCGCCCCATCGGCGTCTGCTCGCCAAAATGTTCGAGCTTCTCAGGGCTTGCGCCGCCGCACGGATTGAGCGGCGTCCAGATCGGCCCCGGCGCGACCGCGTTCACGCGGATGCCGTCGCCGATCAGATTTTCGGACAGGGAGCGCGTGAAGGCGGTGATCGCGCCCTTGGTCGAGCTGTAGTCGAGCAGTTCCTTGCTGCCCTGATACATTGTGACGCTGGTGCAGTTGATGATCGCGGCGCCGGACTTCAGGTGCGGCCGTGCCGCCTGGACCAGGAAGAACATGCCGAAGATGTTGGTCTGGAAGGTCCGGCGCAACTGCGCCTCGGTGATATCGGTGATGTCCTCGTCGGGATGCTGCTCGCCGGCATTGTTGACGACGATGTCGATCCGGCCAAACGCCTTCATCGTCCGGTTCACGATCTCGTCGGCGAAATCGCTCTCGCCGATGTCGCCGCGAATGGTGATCGCGCTTCGTCCCTCGGCCTCGACGATGCGCTGGGTTTCAGCGGCGTCATCGTCCTCCAGCAGATAGACGATCGCGATATCGGCGCCTTCGCGCGCATAGAGCGCGGCGATTGCCCTGCCGATACCACTATCGGCACCGGTGATGATCGCGACCTTGCCGGCGAGCCGGTCCGAACCCTTATAGCGAGGCTGCCAATCTGGCTTGGGCTCAAGCCGGCTTTCATGACCGGGCAGGGCGTCTTCATGGATCATCTGGGCGGTCTCGGTCATCGCGGCATCTCCTTCTGAGTGAAGAACTCTTTGGGTGGCCCAAGAGTTCTCCGACACATGAACGGACCATCGCGCCCGTGCGGCGGCCGAAACCCGGAGGAGACATGTCGATGGTGCTCAAGGCCCTGGCTCTCAACTGCACGCTGAAGGCGGACGCCGGCGAGACAAGTTCGACCGATGCGATGATCGCGGTCCTGGAGAAGGCGTTCGCCGTCGGTCAGGTGTCGCTGAGCGAGACGGTGCGCGTTGCCGCGCTTGACATAAAGCCCGGCGTCACCTCCGACGAGGGCGGCGGTGATGAATGGCCCGCGCTCCGCGAGAAGATCCTGGCGCACGACATCCTGATCTTCGGCGGGCCGATCTGGATGGGGCAGATATCGAGCATCGCCAAGCGCGTGCTCGAACGCATGGACGCCTTCCTGAGCGAAACCGACGATCAGGGCCGCATGCCGAGCTATGGCAAGGTCGCCGTCGCCGCCATCGTCGGCAATGAGGATGGGGCGCATGCCTCCTCGGCCCAGCTGTTCCAGGCGCTGAACGATGTCGGCTGGACGATCCCGGCGGTCGCCGCCTGCTATTGGGTGGGCGAAGCGATGGGATCGACCGATTTCAAGAATCTCGAGAAAACGCCAAAAAAGGTCCTCGAGACCGCGAAGATGGTCACGAGCAATGCGGCCCATCTCGCCGGGCTGCTGAAATCCTCGCCTTATCCTTGAGCAGTCGCTTTTCGCGGTCCTGGACGCCTAGTCGATCCAGAGACCATGCGCCCGATGCCAGTCCTCAAGCGCGTCTTCGGGGTATTCCTCGAAACACTGATCCTGCGGGCCGATCTCCGGCTCGACCCATGTCGCCTTTGACGAGAACATCATATGGACGAGCGACGGCGGCTTCGGCAGTTCGGTATCGATCGCCGATGCGAAGGGATGGACGAGCTCGGGATATTCCGGGCTGAAGACCCAAAGCGCGCTCGCGCATCGCGCGCAGAAATGCCGCTCGCCCGTGCTGACGCGGCACCCGCCATGCCCGTCGTCGAGCTTCGCGTGAAATACGCTGGTGGCGCCTTCGACCTCCAGCGTCCGCATGTCGGCGTGGAGATTGATCGCATATCCACCGCCGCCGGCGGTCTTGCGGCATATCGAACAATAGCAGCGCATGAACGGCATGGGGGCATGGCTTTCGGCGGAGAACCGCACGCTGCCGCACCGGCACGATCCGTTGAGCTTCATCGGCATGGCAGCTCCTTTCGGGGGATGTCACCGCATCATGGATGGTCGAGGGTTGAATTGGGAGGCCGGGCTAAAGTTCCCGAACGCGATGGCCGCGTGCGTCGTGGTTTGTACGGCATGGCTTATGTTGCGCCGCACAATCCAGGGTTCCCCCATCCTGACTTGAATTGGCAGATATTGGGTCAGTGAAGCACCGATTTATCGGCCAGTTCGGACACCTCTGGTCCGGCTTGCGGGGCGTTCCGGCGATTGGCGGCCGTTGGGCGGAAAGACGAGGTCCGTTCCTGCGTTGGATCCGAACCCACCGCCGCGAAGGAGAAATCCAAATGGTACAGACCGACATCGCCACCGACGAAACCAGCCGCCTCATCGCATCGAACAAGGTCGAGGGCACCAATGTCTACAACCGGGACGGGGAGAAGCTGGGTTCGATCTATAACTTCATGGTCGACAAGCAATCGGGCCGGGTCGAATATGCCGTGCTCCAGTTCGGCGGATTGTTCGGGCTCGGCAGCGATTATTATCCGCTTCCCTGGGACGTCCTCACTTACGACACCGCGCAGGGCGGCTATGCCGTCAATCTCGACAGGGCCATGCTCGAAAAGGCGCCGCGCTATGCAAGCGACAGCGAACCTGCTTTCGACCGCGACTATGGCCGGGAAGTCTATGGCTATTATGGGGTCAACTATCCCTTCTGATCACTGGCGCGGCCTTGGGTCGGTCGCGCGATTTCCATGAATTGAGACGTTTGTCTCCCCGGGATCCTCTCGGATCCGAGGTTCGCGTCCTGCGATCGGCCAGGCATTGCTAAGTGCCGGTCAAACGGTGGGCGTCGATCGCCAGGTTGCGGGGGGTCGACAGCGGATAGGCTTTGAGATTGGGGATATCGCGCTTGTAGCCCAGTGCGGCAGACGTGCAAACGCTGCCTGCACCAAATCGTCCGGTTCCGGCGGGCCCAGGCCAAATTTTGCGCCGGAGATGCGCGCGCAGTTCACCAATGTGCTGACGATATAGCCAATCAAGGAACTCGGTGTCCCCCGCTACCTGCAGCCTTGATGAAAGTTGGCGGTCCAGACGCTACCTCACCCGCTTCTTCGAATGCCGCGCGCCCGTCTTTTCGCAGGGCAGCGAGAATCTCCCGTAGTGAAGTGTTCGCTTGGCTGGCGTGGTGGGCATGCGATCAAAGAAGTGTTGTGGTCGGATCTATGACGCCGTGTCGGGGTGGATAGGCATGGGAATTTTTCGCCTCAGGCTTAGATAGGCGAAGGATTTTGTGCCCCCATGTCACTGGGCTCACATGGGCATTGGTGCCGGACATGAGAGTAGAGAGGCGAGCACGGCGAACGAGACGGCCATTGAGCGGAGGCGCAGGACTGTCGAGTGGGTGGCGCGCGAGATCATCCCTCTCGAGCCCTCGGCGCGCGCATTGCTGCGCCGCATGCAGCTTTCGCCCGAGGACATCGATGACGTCATCCAGGAATGCTATTGTCAGTTTGCCGACCAGGCACTCGATCAGATCATGCGACCACGCGCCTATTATTTCCAGGCGTTGCGCTTCATCGTTTCACGGCGCCGCTATCGAGCAAAGGTCGTGCCGATCGACACCTATGGCGAGATGAGCATGTTCGAAGTCGAGGATAGCGCACCTTCGCCGGAAGCGATCGTCGGTGGCAATCTCGCCGCCCGGCGCGTTCGCGGGCTGATCGCGATGCTGCCCGAGCGCTGCCGCGCGATCGTGGAGTTGCGACGGCTGGAAGGCTGGTCCCAGAAGCGCATCGCCGAGCATCTCGGCATCACCGAGAAAATCGTCGAGAAGCAACTCTGGCAGGGCGTGCGTGCCCTCCGCAAGGCCTGGAAGGCGCAGGAAGATGCGGCGGAACTCTCATCCCAATGCGTTCGGCAGGGAAAAACCGATCGATGACCGTAGATATCCGCGACAAGATCGACGACGAGGCCGCTCTCTGGGTCGTTCGCATGGATGCGCCAGGCTGGACCGACGCCGACGAGCAGGCGCTGCAGGCTTGGCTGGCCATCGATCCACGCCACAAAGGCGCCTTGCTCGCTTCATCGGCTGTGTGGTTGCTGGCCGCACCACAGAAAGAGGCCGGTGCCGCGGCGCCCGATGCCGATGCGCCGGAGCTATTACAGACAGCCCAATTCCGTCGCCGCACTGTGCTGGCGGGGTTTGGAACCGCGCTCGCTGCCTCTGTCGCCGGCGGCGCCTTCTGGTTTGCGGGCGGAAAGACATATGCGACGGACCTGGGTGAGATTCGCCGCGTGCCGCTCGCGGATGGATCGATTGCCGCGATCAATACCGCCAGTGAAGTGAGCGTTCGCTTGTCCGAAGCCAAGCGTTCCGTCGTTCTCGCACAGGGCGAGGCCTGGTTCCAGGTTGCCAAGGATCGGGCACGCCCCTTCGTGGTCGAGGCTGGGCCGGTTCGTGTGCGGGCGGTCGGAACCGCGTTTTCAGTCCGTCGGCGCGAGGGCGGCGCCGAGATACTCGTGACGGAGGGCGTCGTGGAAGCTTGGGCGGACGGCGCAAGGGCTGGACGTGTCCGCCTGGTCGCCGGCGAGCGCGCTTTCGTGGCCAACAATGCCCGCATCGAGGTCGCCACTGCCGGTCCATCCTCGGTCGATCGAGCACTTGCGTGGCGCGGGGGCAAAATCGATCTCGCTCGCACGCCGCTTGCCGAGGCGGTTGCGGAGTTCAATCGGTATAATCGCCGGCAGCTTGTGATCGTCGATGAAGCGCTCGCAAGCGAGCAACTCGATGGCGTGTTCGGCACCGATGACCCGGCCGGATTTGCGCTCATGCTGCACACCGTTTTCGAGGTTCCGCTCGATATGTCGCGAGAAGATGAGATCCGGATCGGGCGACCTCGTTGATTTTTTTGGGCGGCGCGAAGGATTCACGGCGCCCGCGTCACCTCAGTTGCAAGTGGATGACAGGTCCGCGTTCATCGGGGGGAGACAAGATGATGTCGGTTCATTCTCGCAATTTGTGGCTTGGCAGTTGCGCAGCCGCATGCGTTGTCGTCGCGCCGCCTGCTCAGGCGCAAACCAAGTCCTTCGACATCGCGATGCAGCCGGTGGAGTCGGCAATCCGTTTGCTCGGTCGCCAGGGTGACGTGCAAATCGCAGCCGCGAGCAGAACCGTCCGTGGCCGACAGGCTAGCGCGGTTCGCGGCATCATGACGGTTGATCAGGCGCTCGGCCGGCTCCTTGCCGGGACGGGGCTGGTTGCCCGGCGCACCGGCGCGCGAACCTGGTCGGTGGTCGCATCGCATGCGGCCTTGCAGGAGGATGCCCGGCCCCGGTCGGCGACGGAGCCCGCAGCGGTCAATACGGGAGCCGCCGAGAGTCTCGCGCAGGTAGATACTGCCGAGATCGTCGTTACCGGCACACGGCTCGAACGCAGCGACGTTCCGACACCGGTGACAGCCGTCAGTACCGAGACGCTTCGCGAGGGCGCGCCGGCCAACTTCGTCGCCGCATTGACCGAATTGCCCCAATTTCGTTCCAGCTGGTCCCCCCAGATCACCGGTGGTTCGTTTACCGCCGCGTCCTTCGGCGTCGATCTGCGCGGACTCGGCAGCAGCCGGACATTGCTCCTGCTCGAGGGGCGGCGGCTAGGCAGCAGCTACTCGAACGGGCTGACCCAACCCGATCTTGCGGTCATTCCCAGCCTGCTGATCGATCGGGTTGACGTTGTCACTGGAAGCGCGTCCGCCGCCTGGGGATCGAATGCGGTGGCGGGCGTCGTCAACCTGTTCCTCAACGATCGCCTGGAAGGGCTGCGGGTCGGCGCGCGCGCAGGCATATCGAGCCGGGGGGATGCGGCGGAGCGGCAGGTGGAAGCCGCAGCGGGCTTCTCTTTCGCCAATGGCGCCGGCCATATCGTGTTTGGCGGCGAATTTGTCGACAATGACGGAGCCAGACCCAAGACATCGCGCGCCAATGTCGGGCGTTGGGCCGCGGTCCCCAATCCCGGTTACACGCCGACCAATGGTCAGCAGCCGTTGATCTTCGCGCCTGACGTCGGCGCCGCCAATGCCAGCCTGGGCGGGCTCATCCTGACCGGTGTCAATGCAGGACGCACGTTCAACCCGGACGGGACATTGCGTGCGTTCGACTTCGGGCGGGTCTCGGGCACCAATTCGATCGGCGGCGAGGGGCCGAGCAACGATGATTTTCTTTATCTGACTGCCCCTTCGACGCGCTACAGCGCGCTGGGCCGGGTGACATACGACCTAACCGGCGCGATCAAATTGACCGCCGACATCCTCCATTCGCGCACCTATAACAGCTTTTCGTTCCTGCCGGATCGCAGCCTCGGGAACATCACGATCTCGGTCAACAACCCTTTCCTTCCGACCGCGATCCGCAACCAGATGATCGCCGCGGGCGAGATCTCGTTCGGCTTGGGCCGCTACAATACCGATTTCGCGCTGACCCGAAATGACTTCAGCCGGCGCACCACCCAAGCGGGTCTCGCGCTCGATGCCGACCTCGGCGGGACCTGGCGGGCGAACGGGTACTTCACCTATGCCTGGTTCAACGAATCCGTCGATGTCTCGAACCTGCGGATCACCGCTAATTTCGCGAATGCCGTCGATGCCGTTGCCAATCCCGCCACGGGGCAGCCAATCTGCCGGATCGCGCTCACAAATCCTTCAACCTCCTGTGTGCCGATCAACTTGTTCGGCGATGGTGCGCCGTCCCAGCAAGCGCGTGATTATGTGCTGGGAACCGGCCAGTTGCGGTCGCGCACCAACCTGGCTGCCGGTGGCGCGACGCTGCGCGGGGAGCCCTTCGAGCTTTGGGCAGGCCCCGTCTCGGCCGCCATCGGGGCCGAGGCGCGGCGCGAAACGCTCGACCAGCGCGTGGGGCCTATCGATCAGGTTCGGGGTTTCTCGCTGACCAATTTTACCGCGTTCAGCGGGCGCAACACGACCAAGGAAGCTTTTGCCGAGATCCTGGTGCCGCTTGTCCGCGACGTTCCTGTTCTCCAACTCCTGCAGTTCAACGGTGCGGCGCGTTACACGCATGACCAGACCGGCTCGATCTGGTCGTGGAAGCTCGGCCTCACCAACGAGGTCGCCGACGGGATCCGGCTTCGCTTCACCCATTCACGCGATATCCGGGCGCCCAATCTGGTCGAACTGAATAGTCCTCAGACGTTCAGCTTCGTCAACATCAGCGATCCGCGGACCAACACGACCTATCAGGTCCGCCAGTTCACGGGCGGCAACCCTGGCCTGGTTCCGGAGACCTCGTTGACGACGACCGCCGGCTTCTCGCTGACGCCGCGCCTCATCCGCAACCTCACCTTGTCGGTCGATTATTTCGATATTGATATCGCCAATGCGATCGCCACCATCTCGGCGCAGAACATCGTGAACCTGTGCGCGTCCGGCAACCAGACGATGTGCTCAGCGATCACCCGGGGGGCGGATGGGCTGATCACCCAGACATCGGCCAGCCAGCTCAACTTCACCCGCTTCAGCACCAGCGGCATCGACGCCGCGATCAGTTACCGCATTCCCGTCTCGCCGTCCGGCGAGATCCGCTTTCGGAGCAATCTGACCTGGGTTCACGCTTTCGAAACCGACAATGGCATCGCCTTTGTCGACTTTCTCGGCTCGCAGGGGACAATCCTCGTATCGGGTGTGCCCAAGGTGCGGATCAACACCTCTATCCACTACGAACAGGGCGGGTTCGAGGCGATGTTGCGCAATCGGTACATCTCGGCGGGCGTCAACAATGTCACGCAATCGATCCAGAACAACCGGATCCCGGCCTTTGCCTATTTCGACCTGGGTTTCCGCTTTCGCGTGCCCGACGGCAAGCGTGAATTCGAACTGTTCGCGAACGTCAACAACCTGTTCGACAAGGCGCCTCCGATCGCCTCGCAATCCTCGCCCTATTATGACGTGATCGGCCGCTATTTCAGCGCCGGCGCCCGGCTGCGCTTCTAGGCGCGGATACATGATGCGTCCCGCTCATGCCGAGGCGCGGCCTTTGGCCGCAGACAGCCTTTTCGACCTGGATTTTCTGCGCGATGCCGATCTTTCGCCCGACGGCGGGTACCTGGCTTATGCCGTGTCGACGACGGCCGACCGGGAGGAGCGCTTCAGCATATGGATCCGCGCGCTCGAAGGGCAGCCTATGCGCCTGCCGTTCCCCGGCAACGCGTCGGTGCCGCGCTGGTCGCGTGATGGCCGGTGGCTGGCCTTTGTCGGGGATGGGCGGCTCCGCATCGCTTCATGGCCATCATTGGAGGTGGGGGAACCGCTCACGCCCGAAGACATGCCGATCAGCGGCGCGCCCAGTTGGTCGCCCGACGGGCTGAGCCTTGCGGTCAGCCTGATCCGGCACCATCGCGTCACGGGCACTCGCTTCATCACCGATCGTCTGTTCCTGGCCGAAGGCATCGGCTTCATCGGCGACTACAGCCAGTCCATCCATCTGGTTCCGCACGCGGGCGGCGCCTCGCGGCAGCTCACCGGGGAGGGTGACGGGCTTTGCTCCCAGCCGCACTGGAGCCCCTGCGGGCGGCGGATCATGTATTTTGCTACAGCCGATGCGGTGCCGAACGCATCCTATTCGCCACGCCTGGTCGTGGCGGACCTGAACGCAGGTTCCACGGTCGTGGTCCTCGATCAGCCCTGGTACCTGCTGTCCGCGCAATGGCTCCCGGATGGTAAGCGGATCGCGGTTGCGGCATCGCCGGACGACACGCTGACCATTCCCAATACGCTGCTCTGGATCGTCGATCTCGCGGGTCGCGCTGAAGCGCGCATGCCCGGGGCGACGGGAAAACTCGGCGGCCTTCTTCATCATGACATGCCCTGTTGGGAATTGACCCGTCGTAATCCGGTCCTTGTCCTGGACGACGACTCGGCGCTGGTGACGACGCTTCATCGCGGCGCGCTTGAAATCTGGCGAGTGACGCTGAGCGGTGAGACACGCGCGGAGCGCGTGCTCGGCGGTGGGCGATCATGCATCGCGCTTGCCGCCAATACCGATGCGGACCTGCTGGTTTTCGCCGCGACCGATCTGATGACGCCGCCCGAGATCTGGCGTGCTCGAAACGACGGCGGCGACGAGCAGCGGCTGACCCGGCTGAACGACAGGGTTCTTGCCTCCTGGCCGGATTTCCGCGTTGAATCCTTCACCTATGCGAGCGGTGACGGCTACGATATCGACTGCTGGTTCCTCGCGTCGAAGGACTTAGAGGGGCCGCTGCCCAGTGTCCTTTTCATTCACGGCGGCCCGTTCGCGTCCATCGGCCACGCCTTTCGCTATGATTTTCTGCTGCTCGCGTCGCAGGGCTTCGGGGTGATCTTCGCCAATTTTCGCGGTTCCGCAGGTTATGGCGATAATTTCTCCCGCGCGATCATGGGGGATTGGGGGGCACGGGGCTTCCCCGACCATATCGGCGCCGTCGATGCCGCGATCACCCGGGGCCTCGCCGATCCCGACCGGCTGGGCGTATGGGGACCGTCGCATGGCGGCTTCGCGACGTGCTGGGTCGTCGGCCATAGCGACCGCTTCAAAGCGGCAGTGGCTGAAGCGGCACCCACCAATCTGGCGACCACCTATTATCTCAGCGATGCGCCGGACACCAAGGCACGCGATTTCGGCGGGCGTCCGCACGAAATTCCGGACGCCTATCGGGCGCGCTCGCCGATCACCTATGCGCACCGCTGTACGACCCCGACCATGTTCGTCCATGGCGAGGACGATCGGCGCGTGCCGATGAGCGAGCCGGAACAATTCTACCGCATCCTCCATGACATCGGCTGCCCGACCGAACTGGTCCGCATCGCCGGCTGCAATCATCTGGGCGATTCCTGTGGCCCGCTCGATGCGCGGCGCGCGCAGAACGAAGCGCTCCTCAAATGGTTCGGACGGTATCTGTGAGCGAGCCTGCCACCAAAGCGCCGTCGTCCGCGTCCCGGACGGCCAGCCCCGCCTATAAGGGCTATGCGCTCGGCGTGCTGACCGCGGTCTATGCGCTCAACTTGATCGATCGCGGATTGATCCACCTGCTGCTCGAACCCATCAAGCGCGACCTGCATCTGAGCGACACCCAGCTCGGCATGGTCACCGGGATCGCCTTCGCCCTGTTCTACGCCACGGCGGGAGTCCCGATTGCTCGCTGGGCGGACAGGGGCAATCGCGCGACAATCTCTTCGCTGGCGATCGGGCTGTGGGGCGTAACCGTCATGGCCAGCCTGCTGGTCACGAACTTCTTGCAACTCGTCGTCGCGCGCGTCGCTGCCGCCATTGGCGAGGCGGGATGCAAGCCGCCCACCTATTCGCTGGTCGGCGACTATTTTCCGGGCGCGAACGAACGCACCCGCGCTATGACGATCTATTGGACGAGCAGTCCGATCGCCGCGGTGACCAGCTATGTCCTGGGCGGCTGGCTCAACGACCATGTCGGCTGGCGGATGACTTTCTTCCTGATGGGTATTCCCGGCCTTGTGCTGGCGGTGATCGTCTTCCTGACCATCAGGGAACCCCGCGCCGCGGCGGGCGGCGCGGCGCCGGCCCCGCCCATGTGCGCGGTAATCGGACTGCTTTGGCGGCAGCCTGCGTCACGCAACCTGACGATCGCGCTCACCCTTCTCTATACGATCAGCTTCGGGCTCAGTCCCTGGTATGCCGCTTTCCTTATCCGCAGCCATGGCTTCACCACCGGCGAACTCGGCATGTGGCTGGGGCTGATCATCGGCGCGAGCGGCTTTGCCGGCATCCTGATCGGCGGGTTCGTCTCGGTCCGCTTCTTTCCGAACAACGAGGCGGGACAGATGCGCAGCGCCGCAGCGGCGATGGTGGCGCTGTTTCCCTGTTTTGTCGCATTCCTTCTCGTTCCGGACCGGTACGCGGCGCTGCTGGCCTTCGTTCCGCTGATGGTGGTGTTCCATTTCTTCTTTGCGCCGACCTATGCGCTGCTGCAGCGGCTGGTGCCGGCTTCGATGCGCGCGACGACCATGTCGGTCGTGCTGCTGTTCGCAAATCTGATCGGCATGGGAGCCGGTCCGCAGGTCGTCGGCGTGCTCAGTGATGCCTTTCAGCCCGCGCTGGGAACGGATTCGCTGCGCTACGCGATGTTGTCGCTCTCCTTCGTCGCCCTCTGGTCGGCCTGGCATTTCTGGCGGGTCGGCCGGACCGTCGCGCAGGACCTCGCCGCGCTCGAATCGCAATGACGCACTGGCTTGCCCAAACCGCTCCGGAATTGGAGCATGTGCTCGCGCGTAGCATGATCCGCACCCCGCCGGCCTTCGGCGTCGGGGAGATCGGCTGCGAGACGATCATGCTTCCGATGCGTGATGGTGTCCGCCTGGCGACCGACATCTACCGTCCGCCCTTCACCCGCGCGCCGACCATCGCTATCCGCACACCCTATGGCCGTGCCAACGATCTGAACGCTTCGACATTCCTCGCATTCGTACGGCGAGGATATGTCGTCATCGCGCAGGATTGCCGGGGGACGGGCGCGTCCGAACCGGACAGCTGGGACTATTACATGCACGAGGCCGAGGACGGTTACGACCTGGTCGAGTGGATCAGCGCGCAATCCTGGTTCGATGGCTTCGTGGGTGCTTGCGGCGCGTCCTATGTGGGACAGACCCAATGGTGCCTGGCGACGCATCCGAAGATGGCGGCAATCGCCCCGGAGGTCAGTGGCCTCGGCATCGCGACCAATAGCGCGCATCTATACATGTTCCTCAACGCCTATGCGCGCGTCGTCGGGCGGGGGAGGACCAAGCTGGCGATCCATCATTCGGAAGCCGAGCGTGTCTTCGCGGCCGAGACGATGGCCGGCGGCTATTTCAACGATCCGATCGATCCGCCGCTGCCCCAAGCGGTTCTTGCCGCCTATCCTGAACTGAGCGGCCTGTCCCGAAGCAAGGCACGCCGGCGCCTTTGGGAAATCTATTGCTTGCTTTCCGGCAAGGGCCGTGGCGCGTTGATCAAGCAGGCCTTCGGGATCGACCATGTGACGACCGTCGATGTCGAGGGCCTGCCGCTGTTGTTCGGCCAGTCGATATCGCATGACGCGCTGACCCTTCCATGTACGGACAAGGCTGAACTGGCCCATTGCATCAAGGCGCCGCCGCTGCTTGTCACCGGCTGGTATGACTGGGCGCTCAACGACACGCTCGCGACCTGGGCCCTGCTGCGCCTGCACGGTACCGACGCGGTGCGCGAGAATGCCCGCCTGCTGATCACGCCGAGTGCGCACAACATGCCGGGCTATCACGAGGGTGTCGGCGGGCATCCCGAGTTGCAGCACAATCATCGTACGCCGAACAATGTCGAACTGCTGCTGCGCTGGTTCGCTGTCGTACGCGATGCTTCATCCCAAGCCTGGCCACGCGTGATCTACTATCTGATGGGCGCCAATCGCTGGTGCAGCGCGGCAGACTGGCCGCCGCCCGGCGCCCGCCAATGCGCGCTCTATCTGCGGACGGACGGCTTGCTTGCAGAGCAACCGCCCGCCGCCGGTGTCGAACCCGACAGCTATATCTATGACCCCGACGATCCGACACCCACATTGGGTGGCAGCATCGTTTCCTACCTCTATCCGCCGGGCAGCGTCGATGTCAGTGAGGTGCAGCGCCGGCCGGACGTGCTGACCTTCACCACCGAACCGCTGGCCGAGGATCTTGATGTGGTCGGGCCGTTGCATATGGTTCTTCATGCGAGTTCAAGCGCGGTGGACACGGATTTTTCCGTACGGCTGAGCGATGTGTTTCCGGACGGGCGTGCGATCCAACTGCAGAGCGGTATCCTCCGCACGCGATTCCGTAACGCCGGCGGCGAACCGGAATTGATGGAACCGGGCCGCCCCTACCGTTTCGAGATCGACATGTGGGCGACCGCCAACCGCTTTGCTGCCGGCCACCGACTGCGGTTGGATATCTGCTCGGCCGACTTTCCTCGCTTCGATCGCAATACCAATCTCGGTGGTCGTGACGGCGATCCGGTGCCGGCCTTTCAGACGATCTTTCACGACGCCGAGCGGCCGTCGCATCTCATTTTCACCATCCTGAAGGACATCCCCAATGGCTGAACGACTGGTGCAGCTCAGCGCGCATGTCGAAGAATGGGCCAAGCGCACGCCATTCCGGATCGCGGGTCTCAGCCGCACCGCTTTCCGCTCGGTGATCGTCGAGCTTGAACCGGTCGGATATATGGCTGTTTGCGGAGGAAATAGCCCTTCGGCTGTTATGTTTGGCAGGGCGCATTGCGCGAAATTGGTGGTCGGCGGTTATCGGCTTTGCGTGCCCCGGATCGGGTTACGAGGGTGCCCGGCTATTCCATCGGGGAGTTGAAGCCAGGAATGCTGCTCATCACACCAGACTGCCTGTTCCGGCATCGGGAAAGTACAATCGGCAAATGATCCCACTGCTACCCCGATGAGGCTCGGAAGTCGTTGAGGCTCCCACCACAAATTGGAACCACATGCGCCGCAGAAATGAAAATCGACGGTGAAGCCGCTCGCTGAGCCTCGGCGGAAGACATTCGCCGAGCCGCTGACCAGCCGCGCATGATCTTTGGAGAAGAATGCCGCGACACTGAAGAGCGATCCCGTCCGCCTCTGGCAATCAAAGCAATGACACAGCGAAACCTTGATCGGCTCTCCGACGCAGAGCAGGGTGGTGTTTCCGCAGTGGCAAATGGCCCGCCTCTCCATCCGGCCAGCTTATCCCACTCCTTCATTCCGGCGGCAAGGTGGTCGATAAATCGGCTGCAGATCGAAGGGCGGATATTCTTATGTCGGGGTGTTGCCAGACAGCCGGCTTTCATATTGCGCCGAATTGAATTCAGGCTCGATATGAGCGGATATTTCGCGGCTGGAACGGAACTATCGGAGCCCGATGCGCATTCGCGGATGTAGCAAGGATATCAGTGTGCCGGCGATGGTTTGTGAGCGGGGCGACGCCTGATTCATGGAGACCCCGCATGACCAGCATTCGCTCTGTGCTAACCGCGATCGGGACGATCGCACTCTTGTCGAGCTGCGCGACGCCGACACCCTATCAGCCGCTTGAACGTGGGTCGCGGACAAGCGGTGGTTATAGCGACCATCGTATCGAGGCCAATCGATACCGCGTCAGTTTTGCCGGGAACAGCATGACCTCGCGTGAGACGGTGGAGACATATCTGCTCTACCGAGCGGCCGAGCTCACGCTCGATCGCGGTTATGATTGGTTCGTGATGGCCGATCGAGATACCGAGCGGCGCAGCCGAACCTATGTCGATCGGCCCTTTTCATCCGGTCCCTGGGGATATTGGGGGCCGAGCTGGCGCTATTATGGCCGCGGTTTCGGCTGGCGGACCTGGGATCCCTTCTGGGGTGATCCCTTTTGGGACCGGCAGATCGATATCCGGACCGTAGCTCGCTACGAGGCGACAGCCGAGATCGTCATGGGGCGGGGGCGCAAGCCCGCTGGCGATACGCGTGCGTTTGAAGCACGCGATGTTGTTGGCAATCTGCAGTCACGAGTGACCCCGCCGACTTGATCGCCATCGCGCCCAGAACTGAATCATACCACAAACGCCCATATGCATGTCATTGTTCAACAATGGAAAGGAGGTGCTCAGATGTCTCATTGTCACATGCCACAGATGGCGGCGCTCATGAGCGTGACCTCCGCAGCGGAGCCTCAGCGCGTCTGAGCTGCCACAGGCTGGAAGGGCCACCCTACAGGGCGGCCCTTCGTTTATCTGAAAGCTCTTCCGGATCAGGCACGCCTGAACATGATGCTCGCATTTCCCGACTTTGAAGCTTCATACCGGCAGGCCGACCTATCCGTCGAAGGGGCCGGGGTTCTCGAGGACGGCACGTTCATTTCTCTCGATCGAATGGACGATGCGAAAATTTTGATGGACCAAATTTGGTATACCGACCCAGCCATTTCGGCCAATTATCATATGAGGCTGGCCTCTTGACGTGGCCGGATATCGTACCAAAATTTGCTAACGCGGTTGTCACCGCACACAGAAGATAGGAGCGACCAAGGAAAGGAGATTCGGCCATGTCGCAGCCATTTTCCCGTTTTCTTTATCCTTTCGACGTCGTGCGTCACCCGAGCCTGGAGCCCGAGGTCAAGCGCGCTATCCTCGCCTCCTGGGCTTCGGATCGGTCCGCGATCAAGGATCACCCGGTACTCCGCAAGCCGCTTGGCGTAAGATCGACCATACCGATCGATGATGTTCTTGCGACCGCCCACGCGCTGGACGAGAGCGCCAATGGAAGCGCAGGGTTGCAATGAATTGCCGCGCCTTTATCGCCGAGCCGCAGGGTTCTGGGCTCACGACCGCCGAGATTCACTATTTTCGCCCAGGCGCGCCTTCGCTGCTCCAGCTGTTTGTCAGGCAGAATCATGATGTAGCGCCGGCTTTCTCGGCGCGGTTCGACTTCCTCGATCATCGGCGGCGCGACATCGAGAGCGCGGGCCACTCCCTCCGCATCGCGCGCGATCATTCGTCAACGCAATTGATCTGGAAGGCGATAGCGCTTTTATTCAGGCAATCGTCGATCTTGCCCATGCGACCGGACTGAGGTGACAGCGGAAGGCGTTAAAACTGCCGGGCAGAAGCGATTTCGGAGCGGCATAGGTTGTGACGAACTGCAAGCTTTTCTGCTCCGCAAACCCATGTCCGGAGCGGACTTACAGAATTTTCTTAATGATGGGCTAGGCTGGAACCTGAGCCGCTGTGGTCTGTCACGAGCCTTTGGATAAGCATCATTCCACAAAACCACGGCCATTGATCCGGCCCCTGCCAAATCGGATCAACCCGGACTCGACTTTTCGGTGACCACTCTGCAGCTTCCCGTTGGGGGAGACGGGAGATGTCACAGAAGGGTAGTCAGGCATGGGGTTGTCTGGCGGCCGTCGCGATCGTTCTCGTCGCGATTGGTCAATGCAGCAAGGGCGCCGATACCGGAATGACGCCGGCTGCCGAGGCGCCATCGACTTCCGACGGCGTGAAAATGTATGTCGAGCCCGCGTCACTCAATTGCCGAGCGGCGCCGTCTGCCACGGCCGACATCGTGGAGCGTATGCGTCGCGGTGACGCTGTTGAAGTGACTGAGACCTCGGGAGCCTGGAGCAAGCTCAAGACACTCTCCGCAGCGCGATGCTGGGTTGCGACGCGGTTCTTGTCGGAGGATGGACCCAAGGGTACGAAGCCGGTTCGTTCCGCGCCTCGTGCACGCTCATCTGAACCGGCCTACTTCGTCAGCCCTGAACCCGAACGCCCTCGCAGAGCCAGATCCCGGACTTCTCAAGGCGGTAGCTGCGGCAGCAAACGCTACTGTGGCGAAATGAATTCGTGCGCCGAAGCGATGCATTACCTCAACCAGTGCGGCTTGGGCCGGCTCGACAGAGACGGCGACGGCGTGCCCTGCGAAAGCATTTGCTGAATCAGTTCGATGTCCATGCCTTGCGATGGTTCGACCTGGGTAGCTAGCCCTCCCGCCCCATCGTGCGGCCGATGACCCGTCTTGCGCGAACCGCTACCGGCTTCCCGTTCGAAGGCCATGGGGCTGGGCATCCAAGGAGCGTACGGCGCCGGGTCGGATCGTAGACTCCGACAGCGACGCGGAGCGCTGGCGCATTGTCTCGCCGGTCTATGACGTCGCATCGATCGAAACGCCGCTTCTGATGCAGCTTCCGGAATCCGAAGTGCGAAACTTCGTCGAGTTCAACACCAAGCTCAAGCTTGCCGGCAAGCCTGCGGAACTCTTCGCCTTCGCTGACGAGATCCACATCAAATATCAGCCGGTCCACAAGCGCGGTCTACGAACGCAACCTCGATTGGTACCACTTCTGGCTCAAGGACCAAGAGGACCCCGATCCGGCCAAGGCGCAGCAATATGTACGCTGGCGCACTTATAAGCAGTGATAGTCCTGTAATGCGCCGCCATATGTGACCGGCAGGCTCGGGCGATCCGGTCCGTCAGGACATGCCGTTCCAGACGTCAGTTCCATTGACGCGCCGCGCTTGCGCGCGGCTCGTGGAGGTCGCGGCTTAGAAGGAGCGCGCACTGGCGCCTCTTGCGAGGCCGCCAGGGGTCTCGAGTCCTTGTTTTTGCCGCGTCGCACTCTCGCTCGCTGCCGGAGGGCGCGGCGGCGGCTGGCCCGTGCGCCGGGTGAACAGCGCCCTGCGCTGTCCAGGCCATAGCGGGGCTATGGCCGACCCGTTGCGCCCGGGCGCACGCCGCCGCGCCGGCCGGCGGTGGGCGTCGCTCCTTTCTAGGCCCGCTGCGGCATGCCGCAACGCGTGCTGCGCACGCGCCCTCCACTTGCGTTCCGGCCCTTCGGGTGCGGCCTGCCTCATCCAGCGGGCCTCTTCAGTCGCTCTTCGCCGCCCACCCCCGGCCCGGGTCACGCTGGTGTGAATTCGGTGCGGGGGCAGCCGGGGAGGGGCCTTTCGTGGGCTCCGTCTTGGTGCGGGTTGCGGTGCTGATGGAGGGAGGCGACCATGGAGCGGATCGAGCGTGTCCGGCTCGCGATCGGGACGATGGATGCGGGGCCCCGGGCGGTGCTCGAACGCGTGGCGGCCGGGCGGGATTATGCCGCGATCGCTGGGGAATTGGGTATCACGGTCGACGAGGTCGAGCGGGAATTCGCGCGGGCGCTCGCGCATATCGACCGCTCGCTGGGGCGTGGGGCCTGACCGAAATGTTTGCGCCGCCCTCCCTCATTCTAGGGATGGCGGCGCCATTTCGGATGTGGTCAGCCTTGCCAAAGGGCGTGCCGTCCCCGACAAGCCGACGTGGAAATGCGTAACGATCTCTCCCATCTTCCCGCCGCCAAGCAGCGCGATCTCGAGCGCGTGCTCGCGATCCTGTTCGAGGAATTCGAGGATGCGACCGGCAGTGCGACGGGCGAATGGAAGAGGAAGGGGCGCATCCTCAAGGTCGTGCTCTACGGCTCCTATGCGCGCGGCGGCTGGGTCGATGAGCCGCATACCGCCAAGGGTTATCAGTCGGATTTCGATCTGCTGATCATCGTTTCCGACAAGCGGCTGACTGATCCCGTGAAATTCTGGGAGAAGGCCGAGGAGCGGCTGACCCGTGAGTTCGGGATCACCAAGACGATCAGGACACCGGTCAATTTCATCGTCCACACCTTGCAGGAGGTGAATGACGGCCTCGCCCATGGCCGATATTTCTTCATGGATATCGCCCGTGACGGGATCGCGCTCTACGAGAGCGAGGGCAGCGAATTGCATACACCGAAGCCCAAGACGCCTGAGCAGGCGCTGGCGATGGCGAAGGAGTATTTCGAGGAGTGGTTTCCGAGCGCTGCTGGGATGCTTGAGACGGCGCGCTTTAGTCAGGCGCAAGGGCGGCTAAAAGATGCGGCATTCTTGATGCATCAATCCACTGAGCGCCTCTATCACTGTGTCCTGTTGGTCGTGACCTTCTACACGCCACATGTTCACAATCTGGGCTTCTTGCGCACCCAGGCGGAACGACTGGACCGGCGCCTGGTCGATGCATGGCCGCGCGAGCAGCGTCGCGAACGCGCGATGTTCGAGAAACTCAAGGACGCCTATGTGAAGGCGCGCTATTCGAAACATTACCGCATCACAGCAGAGGAGCTGGCCTGGATCGGCGAGTGCGTTGAGGAACTGGGACGTGTTGTCCACACGATCTGTTCCGATCGTATCTCTATGTTAGAAGAGACTACCCTGCCAACTTAGCCAGCCTGTGGTGGTGCGGGCCTCATCGATCGGCGGACGGCCACGATCGACACAGTGTGAAGAGCTATAAACCATTGGATTAGCTTCAATGAAACAGGTTTTCCTTCCGATGTTGGTCGCAATCATGATTTCTGGCTGCAGCAAACCAGAACCGCGCAGCATTCAGTATTTCGAGGCGCATATCGAAGAGGCGCGACAAGTAGCCGAAGGGTGTCGGGATGGATCGGGCCGCGGTGGTGAATGCGACAATGCAGATCGGGCGATCCAAACAATCGACGCGCGCGAGCGGACCAAGAGGTTTCTTGGTAAATAATTGATTGGCCAATGGAAACGGCTTCCTGAGCGTGGCCGCCTTCCTCTCGCCCTCTGCAGTCCAATTTAGGCGCTGATGCGGTGATGGCTGACAGCGCCAATAAAAGGCGAGGGAGTTTACGGGATCTGCGGCGTTAGCCAGAGCGCCAAAGTGCTAGGGTAGGTTCGCGGCAGCTTCGCGCCCCAATTACGGTCATTGAGACCGGCGACAATCGGCCTGAAAGCTGCCGGTCACTGAAGGGTTGCCAAGGCCGCGCTGGATGGTTGTCGATAGGGCTGTTCCTGCGAAGCAGACGTTCACACAATCAATCCGAGCGGGCATCACGAAGGGGTTGGCTGATACCGCGCTTGGTCCGTTCGCAGACGAGCAACTTTCAGGGCCGTCAAGCCGGGTACAACCTCATTGCCCATCCCAAAATCGGGTGACCCAGCCGGCGCGAAATCTTTGGATTGCATCGCTGGCCTGTTCGGTTGTCTTGTTTCTCCAGGAGGCATGCCGCGCAAGGAGAGCCTGGCCGATACGATGGTCGACGATGACGCACTTGACGATTGGTTCTGCCGCGAGGTGCTTCCTCTCGAGCGGACGCTCACGCACTTTATCCGCCGCAACTGGAGAGTGGCCGACGATGTGACGGACCTGCGTCACGATGTGTACGAGCTGGCGTTTCGTGGCGCACGAAACGAGTTGCCCCTGAATACCAAACATTATGTGTTCACCGTTGCCCGCAATCATCTGATCAACCGCGCCAAGCGCGAGCGAATCGTATCATTCGACCTGGTCGCCGATCTGGAGTCCGTAGATCAGGACGTGGACATGCTGGCGACCGAGCGCCAGCTCAACGCCCGTGAAGCGCTTCGCAGCTTCGAAGCCGGCTTGGCCAAGCTAAGTCCGCGTGTCCGGCAGATCGTCGAACTCAGGAAGATCGAGCAGCTGACGCCCGAGGAAACGAGCGAGCGGCTGGGTATCACCCGGAGTGCAGTCAATCATCAGCTCGTGATGGGCATGAAGGCCCTTGCCAATCATATGCTGGGTGGCGCAGGCACGATCGAACGACTTCGATACGGTGCCGACCGAATCAGGCGGGGCAAGCCATGAACCGAAGCGAACAAATCAGCGACCGCGCGGCGCACTGGATCCTCCAGCAGGAAAATGCGGACTGGACCAAAAATGACCAGGCCGAGTTGGACGCATGGCTTCGCGAGTCGGATGGTCATCGCACTGCCTATCTGCGGCTGCGTCACAGCTGGCGCGCAGCCGATCGGATCACCGCGCTCGGCGGGACAACAGAGCACGCAGTGAGCGAAGCAATATCCGGGTCCCGCACCCGACCATATTGGATTGCGTCGGCCGCGATCGCCGCATCTCTCGCGCTGGCATTTGGTCTCGCGCAATATGTTTCACCCTGGCCCCGTGGTACCGGTGAGCCGACGGCCACGGCGCGCTACGAAACCGCAATCGGGGGTCGGCGGATTTTCGGTTTTGCCGATGGGAGCCGGGTTCAGCTCAACACACAATCCGTATTGCGGACCGCGATACGAGATCGCGGGCGCGAAGTGTGGCTCGACCAAGGCGAGGCGTTCTTCGACGTGGCGCATCGCGATGGTCTTCCGTTCATTGTGCATGCCGGCAATCGCCAGGTGACCGTCCTAGGCACCAAATTCTCGGTGAGACGGAAGTCCGATCAGGTGACCGTGACGGTGCTCGAGGGGCGCGTCCGGGTCGATGACGTCCGCAGCGGCCGAGCCGTCCGGTCGTCGATCATCGTTGGTGGCGATATCGCGGTCGCCCAGGGCGCGGCGACATTGGTGACCTCACGCTCGGTGGAAAAGGTCGAGGACGCCTTGGCCTGGCGCAATGGAATGCTGAGTTTCGACAACACCAGCCTCCAAGAGATCGCTACCGAGTTCAACCGCTACAATGCACGCAAGCTGACCATCGTCGGTCCCCAGGCGGCAGCGATAAAAGTCGGTGGCATGTTCGAAGCGACCGACCCGATGGCGTTCGCGCGACTGATGCGTGATGCCTATGGGCTCAGCATCGAGGAAACGCCCGGCGAGGTCAAAATCTCGAGCTGATGGATGACATCGGCGTGACAGCCATTTGTCTCAACCCGTGAAGGTGCCGTCATGAGGTGGCCCTTTTCAAGAGGGGGCATATGCAGACAAACAGACTCATCGCGGCACTGGCGGCTGGCAGCATCCTGGCCGTCGCGACGTCGGCGCACGCACAGCAGCGGACGTTCAACATCCCGGCAGGAAGCCTGAAAGCGGCGATCACCGCCTTTGGCCGGCAAGCGGGAATTTCGATCATCTACAAGGACGACGAGATCAGGGGCGCGCAGTCGCGGGGGTTCAGGGGCGCTGCAACGCCCGAAGTGGCGCTCGCCGTCCTGCTCGCCGGAAGCGGTTTCACCTCACGCACGGACAGCCCCGGCAAAATCGCGGTGACCCGTGTCCGGGAGAGCGCCTCGGTTCTGCAGGACGAAGGGGAGCGCACGGGCAGCGACATCCTGGTGACCGGCAGCCGCCTGAAGACCAGCGCCGCCAAATTCCCGGTCCAGTCCCACACCCGCGAGGACATCGAGACCAGCGGCCAGACCGACATCGGATCGTATCTGGCCACCCTAAACGAAGTGTCGGTGACCACGCCGTCCGCGGGGCCGTATGCCTCTACGATCAACGCAACCGTGCAGCTTCGTGGCCTGCCGATCGGGACAACCCTGACGCTTATCAACGGCCGGCGTCTCCAGTCGTTCGGATCAGCGTCGGGCGCCCTGGTTTTCGATCTCAACGCCATTCCCTTCGAAGCGGTCGAACGGATCGACGTTCTGCCCGTCGGGTCTTCGGCGATCTACGGCGGCGACGCCCTTGCCGGTGTGGTGAACGTCGTCCTCAAGCGCTCGATCGACGGCATTGCGCTGAGCGCGAACCATGGGTTCGCCAGGGACACGACGGACAGCACCGCATCGATCGCGGCGGGGCACAGTTTCTCGCGTGGCTCGATCATGTTTGTCGGCTCGGCCAACCGGACTACGCCGCTTTATTCGTCCGAGCGCGAGTTCTTCCGGGATGCCGACTATCGCAGGTTCGGAGGCACCGATGCGCGCGTGCGAGCCTGCATGCCTGGCACCGTGAGCAGCAACAGCTCCGCCAATCTTCCCGGTCTGGCCTCCACCTTTGCCGGCATACCGACGCTTGCGGCTGGCGCGACCCCGCGGATATCCGATTTCGCGCCGTCCGCGGGTATTCCCAATCTCTGCGGCCAATTTGGCGAAGCGCCGGGCTGGTCTTTGGTCAACGAAAGCAGGCGCTACGCCGCACATGTTGCTGGCGACTATATGTTGTCCGACAGCGTGACGCTGTTCGGCGAGGGAACATACACCAACGAGCGCATCCACATCGCCATCAATCCGCTCACCCTGACCAATGTCCTCGTTCCGGCATCAAATGCCTTCAACCCCTTCGGCGTTCCCGTTCGGGTCACCACGCAGCTCGGGATTGAAAATGGCTATCTTGGCCGCTTGCGCAAATCCGAGTTCAAGCGGCTTCTGGTGGGTGCTCGCGGCAAGATCGCCGGTGATTGGGATTTCGAGGCGACGGTGATGACGTCGCGCGACAGCAGCACGAGCATTACCGAGAATAATCCGATCAGTTCCGCGGCACGAACAGCTGCCCTTGCAAGCTCTGATCCCGCAACCGCGCTTAATCCTTTCGTCGCCGGCCGCGCTGCGAGCGATCCGGTCCTCCGCTTGATCTGGGCCGACGTCGTCAGTCGCGTGGGTTCGGGAAGGCACGATCAGGCCAACGGCTTCGTGCGCGGCGGCTTCGCTGGCCTCCCAGCCGGTCGGATCGGCGTTGTCGTGGGTGGCGAGATTTCACGAGACAGCTGGATTTCAAAGTCGCCGGGCTCGAACTTCGACACGCGCAGGCATGCAGAAACCGTGTTCGGTGAAGTGAACATTCCTCTTATTGCCGATCGATCCGGCCGTGAAATCGTCAGTGTGTCGGCTGCTGGCAGATGGGACTCGTTTAGCGATTATGGCGATGCGACGACCTATCAGGCTGGTCTCGAGGTGAGCCCCTGGGACGGGCTTTCGATACGCGGCGCCGTTGCGACCTCTTTCAAGCCGCCTTCGCTTCTCCAGCTGAACTCGGAGTCCGAGACCTTCACGACCGAGGACTTCGGGGTCACGGATCCGCGCCGCAACAACGAGGCCGTGCTTGGGGGCGTGGTTCAGCTCGGTCCGCCGGCGTCGCTCGATGCCGAAACCGGTCGCGCCGCCATGCTCGGCATCGTGTGGCAGCCACCGTCGGTTCCCGGTCTGAGGCTGGCTGCGACAGGCTGGAAGGTCAGGATCAAGGGCCTGATCACGCTGCTCTTTCCGCAGACCATCCTCGACAATGAGAGCCTGTTCCCGCAGCTCGTGACGCGAGGCCCGAGCGCAGGCGGGCTGCCGGGCGCCGTGCGGCAGGTCGATCTGCAATATGCCAATTTCGGCCTGATCTCGGTTGGGGGCATCGATCTCGACGCGTCATACAGGTTCAGCTCCCCGATCGGGGATATCAATCTCGGCGCAAGTGCCTCGAGGACGACGAAATATGACACGCTGCTCGTGCCGGGCGCGCCGGTCGAGGATCGGTTGAACATTCGCGCGATCGACTTCTGGGCCCCGAAATGGAAGGGCCGCGCCAATATCGGCCTCCAGAGCGGCCCGTGGCAATTCGGTTTCGCCGGCCGATATGTCGGCTCCTATCTCGACAGCGCGACATCGACGCGTTCGCTGGGAGATCGCTGGATATTCGATGCGTCGGCACGCCTGGAGGTGTCTCCCCATGCCAGCATCCTGTTCACCGTGGCGAACATCGGCGACAAACTGCCGGAATATTCCGCGGCGTCGGGGAGAAACTTCGACATAACCCAGGGCGACTGGCGCGGCCGCTATTTCAATGTGCGCCTCTCGACCCGTTTCTAAGCGGGCCACACCCCTCAACGAGCGCACGCCAGCGCCTGCGAAGCAGGTGCGCGTGCCGCTCCATACGCTACGCGGACGGGAACGACCTTGAACTATACCGGTGAACTGAGGGGCCGATCACTTGGTCGCAATGCCGATCGACGCGCCTTCCTGAAACAGGGCGCGGCGATCGTCGCGGCAGGCCCGCTGGCCCTGGCGACTGGATATGCTCAGGGTAATGCCGCCACGGGCCCCATTAACGAGCTGATCGACGCTTTCCTGGGCCTGTCGAATTTCAATATGGTTCGACCATCGCCCGGCGGCGCGCAACTGCTGGTCGAAATCATGCGTCCACGATCACAACCCTCACGCCCGGGCGATCATTTTGAAGCGAGATCCGACCTCTGGCTGCTGACAGTTGCCAGCGGCAAGCTACGCCAACTGACGTTCGGCGGGCGCGATGCATCGGCGGCATGGGCGCCGATCTGGTCTCCCGACGGCAACCGCATTGCCTTCCTGTCCACTGCGGGTGACGGCGTTCCGCGCGCGAACTGGATCGATGTTCGGACGGGAGAGCAGGGGCGCTTTTCGCAGGACTCGGTCGATGTCGAGGTCAATTTCGGGAGCAGGTCCCCCTATTTTGGCGATGGCAGGATTTGGGGAGCCTGGCTGGATTCCACCACTTTTCTGAGTGCGCTTCATCCTGAGGGCGAGATGAATTCAGCGTTTCGGGCTGGTGCCGGAGAGCAGGTCTACCCAAGGCTGTGGCAGCGCAGCCGCGCCGGCGAGGAGTCGGTAACCGTATGGGACAATATGGATGGGCCCGTGTGCAATCGTGGCACGCGGCTTGTACGGATGTCGGTCGAGAACGGAGAACCCGTAACCGAGATACGCGCAGGCGCCATTCGCGCGGTCACATTGTCACCCAGTCGTCGGCGCGCAGCGCTCGTTCTGGCGACGGGCGTGCTCGCACCTCCGAACCTTGGCAGGTTCGATCGCGAATTCACCTTCCAAAATCTCGATGCGCGGGTGCAGACCGGATTGAGCCTTATCGATGTGGACGGTGGGAGTCGCGAGGTCGCTGTCGGTTCCCAAAGCGGTTTTCGTTTCCAATCCGACGACGATGCCCCGCGCTGGTCGGGTGCGCGCGAGCATGTCTTCGCGCCGCGTTTCGATGTCGGGGAGCAGGGGCCAGAGAATTTCGGTGTCGTGCGCGCAGTGGACGGGGAGAATGCCGCGGCTCTGGCCCCTGCGCGATCGCGTCGTCACGCCGAACTGCTCGCCCTCAGTCTAAGCCACGCAGAAGCAAGGTCTGAAAGAGATCTGGAGCGCAGAGCAGCCTCGACGGCAAAATCGACCGATTTTGCCGACAGGGGATTGGGGCTGAACGTGCAGCTCTTCGCCCTTGGCAATCGGCATGTGGTGATGTGTTCGTCCAATGAAATCCGGCTGATCGATCTCGTGAACGGCCGGATCGTCCAGACGATGAATTTCGGCACGATCAATGTGCTTAAATCGGGCGGCTTTGCGACGCGGAATGATGTCGCGGTGCTGAAGATCGACGGAGTTCTGCAACGCGCCACGATTGTGTCCGGGCGTCTTGCTCTCGGGCGCGTGACCCCGCCGGGCGACGGATTCACGCCCGCCTGCCTGCTCGCCGCGGGGGGCATCGTGTGGATCGAGCGTTCCCGGGAGGGGGAAATTCTGTGGGTCTGCGATCGGGACGGTGGAGCCTGGCGGGCGCTAACATCGATACCCGGTGCGACCAAGGGCATCGCCAGCTTCGCCATTCAACCGTATCGCCAGACGGACAAAGGCGGCCGAGCCGTCATATCCTCAATGTTGCTGCCTCGGGGCTATGTGGCCTCGAAAACCTATCCGGTCATTCTCGATGTCTATCCCTTCCGAAATTACACCGAGCAGACCGCGCAGGCAGGATTCAATCCCTCGAATTTCTATGATCTGACAGCCTATCATCTCGCTGCCGTCGGATATGTCGTTATCAGGCCGAGCCTCCCGGATTTCGTGGGCGATGTGTCTGGTTACAACCCTATCGACTACTACTGTGCCCTGATCGAAGACATCGTCCGGTCTCTCCTGGTTTCGAAAGTGGCGTCTCCCGGCCGTATCGGGCTGCGGGGGCATTCAAATGGTGGTTATCTCGCTTTGGCGGTTGCCGGGCGATCGAAACTAATTTCCGCGATCGTCGCCTCGGCGCCCTTTCCCGATCTCTTCACCAGCGGCGAACGACCCGCTCTGTCATTCTCCATGGACGATTGTTCGCCCAATCGGTTCTACGCGAACCAGATCGCTTTCGCTGAAGATCCGGACGGGCCCTTTTGGCGCATGGGAGCGCCGAGCTACGCCGCTTTCGATCGCTATGTGGCGAACAGTCCAATCTATCACTTCAGCGCCGCTTCGCCGCCGACGCTCATTGAGCAGGGGGAATATGACTCGAAGGGGACGGCGGACTCGGAGCGCGCGTTCACGCGGCTGGCTCGCCTTGGCGTTCCCGTTCAACTCGCCCGTTACTGGGGCGAGGGCCACGATATATCGACCGCCGGCAACATCAGGGATTTGCTCGCTCGGGAGAAGGCCTGGTTCGACCGCCACCTGGGCTGACCGACCAGAGTTCTGAGGCGTCTCACCTCGAATCCACCACTGCTATTTGCTCTCAATATGAGCGCAGCCGCTTCGCGGAAATGACAGGTCGCGTATCAAGACTACGGATCGCGACAGGGGCATGGCCATCTGCACCTTTCGCACGTGGTATGAAAGCTGCCGTTCTGGAATGCGCCCCAACTCCAGACGTTCGTCTTGCTCCCGAGCGATCCCGAAAGCCGCCGTCCGTTAAGGTGCCCTGGACGGCCCACCGGCCCATCGCCTTGGTCTGGTTTACCCGAGACCGTAGGTGCCTGCCTTCGGATCCGAACTCACCATCGCGGCGGGCAGCTCTTCTCGAAGTGTTTCGATCATGCGACTGATTTTAGGAAGCAGAAGCCGGCGCTGGGGATAAACAGCCCATACGGGCTCCTCGCTGGGGCGGAACTCGTCCAGGATCGGTTGCAGCTTGCCCGAGTTGATGTGCGGAAGCACATAGAATTCCGGCAACTGGCTGATGCCCATTCCCGCCAGCGTCGCGTCGAGCGCGGCAGGGGCGCTGTTGCAGCGCCATCGCCCATGCGGACGATGGAAATAATCCTGTTCGTTCACCTTGAAGTGCCACGTCGTGGCCGGTCCGGCCACACAGTCATGACCACCCAGTTCAGAGACGTGCCGGGGCTTTCCCCGTTTCGCGAGATAGTCCGACGACGCGCACACATAATAATTGCGTGAGGCAATGCGCGTTGCGACCAGCCGGGAGTCGGCCAATGTGCCCGTGCGGATCGCCAGGTCAAAGCCTTCGCCGACCAGATCGACGAGTCGGTTGCTCAGTTCGAGAACCACGCTGATTTCGGGATATCGTTCGCAAAAGCGCAGGATGATCGGAGAGAGGAAACGCTCGCCGATGGCTGCCGCGCAGGTCACGCGAAGCTCGCCGCGCGGCTCACCGCTCTCGCCCACCATCGCAAAAGCCTCATCGCGCTCGAAGATGATCCGTCGGCAATGGTCGAGAAGAGTTTGTCCGGTCGCAGTGAGTCGAACCGATCGGGTCGTGCGGACAAAGATCTGGGTGTGAACGCGCGCCTCGAGCCGAGAGATCGATCGACTGACATGCGCGGTCGATACCCCAAGGATACGCGCGCCGCCCACGAAGCTGCCAGCATTGGCCACAGCCACGAATTCTTCGATTCCGTCCCAGGATTTCATCGGGATTATTCCCATACAGTAACGATGAATTGATAAATATGGTGATTATCATTTTATCCCGGCAGGGCTAGGCATTATCGATCGATCGATGGATTGGAGTGCCGTGATGAAGACCCGCGTCGCCGTCGCGTTCGAAGCCGAGAAGGCGCAGGGGAATGCCGAGGTCGGCCTGGCGGCCAAGCCGCGCAAATGCCTGGTCGAGATCGTGGCAGCCGGCCATCGCGATGGTGCCGACGAAGCTTTCGACGAAGCGCGTTGCCGAGATTTTCGCGCGGAGCATCTGATAACATCACAATAGATACGAAAAATATGCGCCGATGGGTGCGCAAACAGAAATGAATATAATCGTAAATTAGAAAAAATGCGTCGATTATATTTGCTGTCTCGTTGAATGTTAAACTTTCTTGATAAAATACTTATCGATAAAATTATAAAAAAGGGGAGTTGTTATGAAGAGATTGATGAAATCCTCTACGGCTTTGGCAATTGCCATGGTCGCGGGTCAATTGGCGCCGGCATCTGCGGTCGCGCAGACGGCGACCGACGACGCGGGCAGTGCCGCGCAGTCCAGCGACATCATCGTCACCGGCACGCGTACACGCGGCCTTACCGCGGGCGAGAGCGCCGCGCCGGTCAAGCTTCTCAGCCAAGAATTGATCGAGCATGTCGGCCAGCCCAACCTCAACCAGGTGCTCACCCAGCTGGTCCCCTCGTTCAATGCCGCCGCCTTTGGTGGGGATACTGCCCAACTGACTTTGTCGGCGCGCTTGCGCGGCCTTAGCCCGAACCACACTCTGGTACTGGTCAATGGCAAGCGTCGCCATGGCACCGCCAATCTCGCGGTTCTCACCGGCGTGACGCGCGGCGGCGTGGCGCCGGATCTCGATTTCATCTCGCCGGGTTCGATCAAGCGCATCGAGGTCCTCGAGGATGGCGCCGCTGCCCAATATGGCTCGGATGCGATCGCTGGCGTGATCAATATCATTCTCAAGGACGCTGCGGAGGGCGGCTCGCTGAGCGCGACCGCCGGGCAATATTACAAGAGCGATGGCGAGACCTATTCCGCCACGCTGAATCTCGGCACAAAGCTTGGCGAAAACGGCTTCATCAACTTCACCGGCATGTATCGGTACAAGAATTTCAGCCGCACGGCCGGTATCGACCGCCGCCTCTCTCTGCCGGACGGAACCCTGCGACCAGGCCTCTCTGCCCAACAGATCGCGCTCTACGGTGCTGCCCCGGGTTATCCTTACGTCAACAGGCTGTTCGGCGATCCGAAGTCGAGCCTTATCCAAGGCGGATTCAATGCCGGCTACGACCTGGGCGGCATCCAGTTGTACGGTTTCGGCACCTATAGCTATCGCAAGGCGCGGTCGAACCAGTCCTATCGCGTTCCCGACCGCATCATCGCTTCACCGGTTCCGGGTGTCGCCGCTACCCTGACGACGCCGGGTGCTATCATCTTCGCGCCGGAAGGCTTCACCCCGCAGGACGTGTTCCACGAGAACGATTATTCGATCACCGGTGGCGCCAAGGGCGAATTCGGAACGCTCGGCTGGGATCTCAGCGCGACCTATGGCCGCGATCGGCAGAAAATCTACAATGAGAATTCCGCGAACGCGTCGCTGTTCATCGATACGCATGCGACGCCGACGGATTTCTACATCGGCAAGTACATCAGCGACGAACTCACGCTCAACGCCGATTTCACCAAGGAATTTGACGCCGGCCTCACAACGCCGGTCAATCTGGCCTTCGGCGCCGAATATCGACGGAACAGCTATACGATCGGCCAGGGCGACGCGGCATCGACTTACAAGGAAGGCTCCCAGGCTCTGCCTGGCCGCACGGCGGTCGATGCCGGCACGCATGCACGCCACAATGTCAGCGCCTATGTCGACATCGCTTTGAACCCGGTCGAAAATCTGAAGATCGATATGGCCGGTCGTTACGAGCATTATTCCGACTTCGGCAGCGCCGTCAGCGGCAAGCTGACCGCCCGCTATGACTTCACCGACGCCTTCGCGTTGCGCGGAACCGTCTCCAACGGTTTCCGGGCGCCGACGCTCGCCGAGCAATATTATTCGTCGACCAATGTCGGGCCACTCAACGCATCGGTTCAGCTGCCGCCCAACACGGCCGCGGCCAAGCTCGTCGGCTTCGACGATCTCAAGCCGGAGAAATCCTTCAGCATGAGCGGTGGTGTCGTCGTGCGCCCGGCAAGCGGCCTCACCATCACCGCAGACTATTATCACATCCGCATCCGTAACCGGATCCTGGCCAGCGGCGTGATCTTCGGCCGTGGCGGCGCCGTGAACAATCCGGCGGTGCTGGCTGCCATCGCAGCGCGTGGTACGACCATCGACGCCACCGTTCCGCAGGTGAGCGTCGCATCCTTCACCAATGGCGCGAACACCCGCACCAACGGTATCGATGTGGTCGCCAGCTATCATCTGCCGACCGACGCCGGCACCTTCGATCTGGGCCTGTCGGGCAACTACAACAGGAACAAGATCACGAAGATCAAGGCGCCGAACCTGTTCGACCTCACCGAGATCAGCACGATCGAAAATTCCGCACCGAAGTTCAAGATCATCGGCAGCATCGACTGGGCGCTCGATGGGTTCTCGATCGTGGCTCGTGAAACCGTCTATGGGAAGCACTTCATCCTCTACAGCCCCAATGGGGGCACCTTTTACAAGAACCAGATCGGCACGGCCGCCGTCACGGACCTGGAAGTGGGTTATGAGATCTTCGATGGCCTGAAACTCTCGATCGGTTCGAACAATCTGTTCAACAAGAAGCCGCCGAAGGTCGTGAACGTCCCGGGCTCGGGGCCGGTATTCACGACTTCACCCGGTTACTCGACCTATGATGCGCCGATGACCTTCTCTGCCTATGGCATCAATGGCGGGTTCTATTATGCGAGGGTCGACTTCAAGTTCTGACCATCGCTGGGGATGTCACAGGTTGCCCGGGCGTGGTTTCGGCGCGGCTCTTCCGTTGATGGTAAGTGAAGACCTGGATGAGACCGCGACCATGATATCATTCATGCCGAGACAGGCATGACGGTTGATCGTCGGGGCCTCGCTGCGACCTGATCCCAAGGCGAATTCGGAGGTGTCGTGATGGTAGCGAAGATATTGATTGCGGCGTCCGCGTTGATGCTGGCGCTACCGAGCGTGGTTCGCGCCGATCCCGAGACCGACGCGCTGGCCCGATTGCCGACCCTCAAGCCCGATGTGATCGAAGCCTATGGCAGCGATCCGCTCCAGTTCGGCAAATTGCGCGTTCCAAAGGGCAAGGGTCCCTTTCCCGTTGCCGTGATCCTGCACGGCGGCTGCCGTATCAAGGGTTTCGCCGATCTGAGCTATCTCGATCCGCTATCTTCCGCCCTTGCGAAGCAAGGCATCGCAAGCTGGAATGTCGAGTATCGCCAGCTCGGCGACCCCGGCGCGGGCTGGCCGGGGACATTTCTGGACTGGGCGGCGGCGACCGATCATCTGCGCATCCTGGCAAAGCGGTATCCGCTCGACCTGGACCGGGTGATGGCGATCGGCCACTCGGCCGGCGGCCATGCGGCGCTTTGGCTGGGCGGCCGGCCGAAGCTGCCCGGATCGAGCCCGATCCGCGGCGCCGATCCCCTTCCGATCAAGGCGGCCGTCGATATCGACGGGCAGGGGGACATGACCCGTTTTCCCTATCAATCCCGCAAGTGCAACATGAACACGTCCGTGATCGAGTTCTTCGGCGGGACGCCGCGGGAAGTGCCGGATCATTACAAGCAGGGCAATCCGATCGAGATGCTACCCCTGGGGGTGCGCGCCGGCCTGCTGACGGCGTCCGCGTTCGCGCCCGAGGAGGCGGAGCGCTATCGGCTGGTCGCCACCACCAAGGGCGATCAGGTCCAGGTGCTGAACCTTGCCGGGGCTGCGCATTTCGACATGCTCGACCCGGAAACGCCGATGGGCCGTCTGCTCATTGCCTTCGCAGTGCAGACCCTGGTCTCGGCCAAATGACCATGGCCCCGCGTGCGCGAGGCGTGATGCGATGAATCCGTCATCGCAACCGGCATTCACGCCCCCAACCAGGCGGTCGGTCCTTCGGGCCTGCCTGGTCGCCGCGATGGCGACGCTGGTGCGAGCGTGCAAAAGCGGCGATCCGCTTGCCGCTGTCGGCGATCTTCGCGCGCAGATCCAGGGCACCGTCATAGTTCGCGAGGAGGCCGCCTACGAAACGTGGCGGCGCGCGATGATCTGGCAGTACAGCAAGGCGCCGCGTCGACCACAACTGATTGTCCAGGCGGACAATGTGGACGACGTGATCGCCACGGTGAACTTCGCCCGTCGGCAGGGGTTACGTCTGACGACGCGGTGTGGTGGCCACAGCATGTCCGCCTGTTTTCTGCGCAACGACGGCATCCTGCTCGACGTCAGCCGGCTCGACGGTGTATCGATCGCGCGTGACGCGAAGCGCGTGGTTGCCGGTCCGGGAGTCATCGGCAGCGGATTGAACCGACTGCTGCGGGCGAAAGGGCTCGTATTTTCGACCGCTGGCTGTGGAACGGTTCCGATCAGCGGTTTCCTGCTGGGCGGCGGGATCGGCGTCAATG